>JAKJGD010000263.1 GCA_022704585.1 Spirochaetota bacterium
GATCACTCCTGGTACTGGCTGGGCAGAATCTATTACAGTAAAAAAATGTACGACCAGGCAGCCGATGCCTTCGAAAAGGCCGTTGCCGCAAACCCGAAACACGCCGACTCCTACTACCACCTCGGGCTGGTCTATTATATTCAGCAGAAATACGGCGCTGCGTCCGCATCGTTCAGCAATGCCATACGGGTGCAGCCGACGTTTGCAAAAGCATATTACTCCCGGGGCCTGTGCCGCATGAAGCTGAAGGAAAAATCTGGGGCCATCAGCGATTTCAAGACATCGATCGAGCAGGACCCGTCGCTCGACCGCGCCTATTTCAACCTCGGCGACGTTTACCTGGAAAGCAAGGAAACGCAGAAGGCGCTCGAGTATTTCTCGAAGGATTACGAGCGCCGTCCCGATAATCCCGACACCAACTTCAAGATGGGCGAGACCTACCACGAAATGAAGGCATACGACAAGGCCGTCCGCTACTACGAACGCGCGATCGAGCTTGACCCGGACCACTACCAGGCGTACTTCAACCTCGGGCTGGTCAGCTACGTACAGAAAAACTACTCCCGATCGGTCGAGATGTACACCAGGGCCCTCCGTGTGAAGACGGACGATTACGCCTCCTATTACGAGATGGGCAAATCCTACGATGCGGCTGGAAACGACGAAAAAGCCGCCGAGTGCTACCGGAAAGCGATCGACCTCAACCCTAAAGACATTAAGGCGGTCATCAATCTCGGCGCGATTTATTCCCGGAAAGGGGAATACGAAAAAGCAATCGGTCTCTACCGGACCGCCGCAAGCCAGAACCCGGAGTCCTTCACCGCGCACCACAACCTGGCAAACGCATACCGGGAATCCAAACAGTATGCCCCCGCCATCGAGGAATACAAGACGGCGCTCCGCATCAAACCGGGTGACGCGCAAACCCTCTTCTTTCTCGGTATTGCGTACCGTGATTCCGGGAACTACGCTGATGCCGCGCTCTCCTTCGAAAAATCGCTGGCGGCCGACGGCTCTCTCTACGACGCGCACGAGGAGCTGGGCATGATCTACTACCGGAAAATAAAAAATAAAGAAAAGGCTTTACAGCATTTCGAAAAACTGCTTAGTGTCAAACCGAATCATCCACGGGCGTCCGAGATTCGCAACATCATCAGCGCCCTGAAAAACAACTGATCGTGTGGTCCAACATGCAATCGTATCGTACATATGTGCTGGCAGCCCTGGTTCCGATCCTCCTCCTGGCCATTCCCTCCTGCGACGCGCAGGTGAGAAACCAGCTTGACATCAGGACCAACGGATTCATCAACGACAACAGCTTCCAGGCGCTGATCGTCTTTGATCCGGACGATAGCGCCCGTGGCCTGGTTGCCCGGAGGGAGAACGCCTCGCAAAAGGCAAAAAAGGCCGATCTGAGGGAGATGGCGCTTGAGTGCCTGGTCAATTATTCTATTGACAGTCAGCAAAAATCTGGGATTATTGACAGGAACAGGAAAGACTTTGACATGGCCGCGCACCGTGCGCGGCTCATGGACAGGCTGCGCGGGCTTTCCCGCGGCGGCAAAACGGTCTTCTCCTACTACAACGATTCAAACGGAATAGTCGTCGGATATAAGATGTATACCATCGGTTTCAGGAAAAAGCTTGAGGAGATACTCAAGGCAACGGATGCAACAATCCAGGAAGGCTCCAAACCGGAAGCAAGGAGGTAAGTTATGAGTATAACGATACGGCTGGCCCTGTGCGCAGTGTGCATCACCACAGTATTATCATCCCTTTCCTGTTCCAAAGAAGTCACGCGGAACAACGGCTCCGGCGAGATCGATCTCCCGCTGACGGATATCGATATCGAAAAAAGATTTCTCGAGGAAGGATTCATCACCGACGACCTTTTCCGCGTCGTTATGGTCACGACCAAGGACGCTTTTGCCGACATGGCCGCTCTCAGGACCAGGGCTTCGAACCGGGCCCTCGTTTCGCTCGAGCGCAGTCTTTCCGCAGAAAACATCCAGTGCGACCGAAACGTAAAGGCCGCTATCCTGAGTCTTATCGACCGAAGCGGGCAGCTGGTAAAAAAAGAGATCGACCACAAGCGCTATAATGTGTTTTACTTCGATATCACACGTAAAAACATGGTCAACTATTTCAGGAATATAGCGTCCCAGCGATAAAGGGAGGGTTCACAGCGGGGAGGAACTATTCCGGATACATATAATAGGACAGGTTTTTAAGTATAAAAAGGTCGAGCTTGTCCTTTTCCGACCCGTAGAAGCTGCTGAACATTATCCCGATCCCGAAATCATCATCCCCAAACCTGTCTGACCGTATGACCATGGCAAGCGCCTCGACCCCGCTTAATTCCGCGTCGACGTTAGCGAAATCGATAATGACCTTGATTATCGACGACAGTTCGATCGTTTTGGAATACTTGAAATAGAGGCCGCCGCGGCTGATGTTGACGATCTTGCCGACGAATTCCAGTGCATGGTGGTCTTCGCTTGATGATTCTATCAGGGTGTCTATAATACGAATGGGTATCTCGACATCAAGCCGGAAATGCTTTCTTCGGCTGGACTCCCCCTTGTCGCTGTATTTTTTTATAAGCCACTCATCGAACTTCTTCTCAAACCATTCAATGACGGTTTCATCAAGCATGGGCTCGCTCTCCGTAGCGGCAATGCTCCTGTGATAATGATTGATCTCATTTTTTATTTCAACGGAAAGATCTTCGTATTTAATGTATGCCTGTTTCATTCCAATACGCTCCTGGGACTAACGCCACGAGTGGGCTACTGCGAACGAGTTGATATCACAAGACATAAATTTTTATATTTAATCAAATAAAAAACAAATATTTTCTTGAAATTAATCGATATTATTATTAGGATTCATTATTTCATGGACAATATCCGACATTGTGTTAATGTTTGATGTTAACATGATATCACGCTAGCTAATAAAAAGTCGTTTCGAATATCATATGATTTTTTTACCCGGCGGCATACGTGAATATGAATGCCGACAGATTTCAGGATTAACAGGTCCTGTTTTTTTGAGAGAGTGAAGATGGCAACCAGGTATATTATTTCTGCATTAACAATTGCGATAATAATGGCGGGATCGATCGTACACGCACAACCCGAAAGCCCCTTCACCAGGCCCCAGACGCAGACAATACAAAGCATATGGAATACAGAAAAGAATGCAGCTCAGAAGGAGCGGATCGCGGAAATCGTGAACCGCATCGATCAGACCTACGCCTGCCTGTATGACAACATAGAGAAAGGGGGCAAGCTGGTCATTTTCTTCGACCCCGCACACGGCAAGCTCCGTAACGGGCAATGGCAGGGAGGCGACGCAACACGGAGAACGAGCTGCACCAACCTTCCGGAAGAGTATTATTCCATACAGATTTCCAGGAAAATGTACGAGCTCCTCAGCAAAAACCGCTTCATCGAGATCAAGACAACTGACGACTACCTCGATGTCCTCAAGGGAAAGAGCGATACCTACCGCGACATCCCCTTCAGCACGACGGTCGAGATGGCGGACAGGGCCGGCGCCTTCATCATCATATCAGAACACCTGAATAACATCTCCGTGCTCCACAAGGCTGATGGCCGTGTAAATCTGCCGGGCATACACATCACCCGCAACGGATATGGATGGAAAGTACTCCGCTTCGTAAAGGACACGTATGAGGGTTTTCTCACACTATATAACAAGCTTGATGCAAGCGGATTTTCGTATAACTATGCCCTCAAGTTGAAAAAAACGCTTGTTTCAAAAGGATTTACCCCGAACAGCTGGGGATTCGGAGCGGTCGGCGACAGCCGGTTCTGCTACTTCGTCGACTTCCCGGTCTCGATCATCTATGAATCGGGGTTCATTTCCAACCCGGAAGAGGAAAAAAAGCTGCGCGACCCGCAGTTCATCCAGAAGCTCGTCGATTCCCAGTACGCCGCCCTTCTTGAAACCGTGGATGAGGTCTTCGGGGTTGACATCTCCGGATTCTCCGTCAAAAAAACGGGCGATCCGTCTACGGATCGGATCGATCTTCTTAAGCTCGCGCGTTTATCCGTGTATTACATCAAGACAGGCAACACCGCCAGCAGCATCCGGGTGATACGCGAGATGGAGAAAAAATACTCGGGCAGCAAGTACCGGGAGCATACCTGGTATTTCTCTTCGGTGAAGAACAGCCTGGTCACTTCCTGCAATTACTATGCCCGGGCGCAGAAATACAAGCGTCATAAGAAAAACAAGCTGGCGCGGAAGTACTTCTGGCTCGCCCGCAGCTCGCTCCAGAGCGCGCCGATCTTCGCAGGACTCCGGGACCGCTACCATCATGAGCTGCGTACTACCGCGGCGTCCACGACCCCGGCCAAACCGGCCA
>JAKJGD010000264.1 GCA_022704585.1 Spirochaetota bacterium
GGCATCATCGCTGAAGCTTCGTGCATCGGAAATAATCCAGTCAATGGCATCCCGGGCCGTGAACGGGGCCGTCGCCGCCCTGTCACGAAAGCGGTCAAATCCATACAGTTCCCCCGCGCTGTTTCTCGCTTCCACGATCCCGTCAGAAGAAAGGATGAGCATGTCCCCTTCCTCGAGAGGAAATTCCATGGTCTGATAGGCAGGGGGGGTGCGAAGAATCCCGAGCGGAAGTCCTCCCAGCTCCAGATACCGGCATTCGTTTCCGCGGCGCAGCAGCGGCGAAATAAGTCCCGCGTTCGATATCTGCACCCTGTACGTCAGGGCCCCGCCGGGGTTACGGTCGACGCGTACATAACAGAGTGCGGTGAACATCCTGTTCCGGGACATGAAATGATGCAGGGTCCCGTTCAGCTCCCCCATCAGCCGTCCCACGTCCTCCATCACCGGGGCACGGGCGGAAAGGACCGCCATGGACACTGCCATGTACAGGGCCGCGGGCATGCCCTTGCCGGTGACGTCGCCGACGGCTATCGCGCAGCTGTTCGGATCTCTCCCCTCGATCGCCTGAAACTGGTGGTAAAAGTAGAGGTCTCCGCCCACCATGCGCGACGGGATGCTCCTGCCGGCGATATCCAGGCCGGGCATGACGGGGGGCTCCTTCGGCAGAAGGCCGGTCTGGATCTGGCGGGCCATCTCCAGCTCCTGCTGTATCGCCTTCAGCTCTTCCGCCTTGCTGAGGGAACTCACCATCCGGTTGAAGGCACTGGTCAGATAACCGATTTCATCGTTGTACTGGACGTTCAGGTTTATGTTCATCTGGCCCTCATCCAGCAGGCGGACCCCTTCCAGCAGGTTGTCCAGCGGCCGTATGAGACTGATGCGGAAGAAGAGGGGAAGTATCAGCATGACCGCCAGGGTGCTTCCCAGGATCAGCAGCATGATCGGTAACGTGTAGGGATGGAGCACTTCCCGGTAGCCGGAAAGGGCGAAACCGACAATATATTTTCTCTCCCGGGCGTCGAACTTGAAAATGGAATACATGCTGCTGTCGGAATCACCCGCTCGTATGAACAGCACGGTGGGCAGGGTTTCGAGGCCTTTCCGATTGGCATACGCCAGGCTGAATCCGGCATCCCTGACAATGTGCGGGGTGTATTGCATACCTCGACCGGTATTCGTGAGCGATCGCGACACGACAAACTGTACGGACGAAGGGACGTCATCTGGGTTGATTTCGCCTGCCGGGCCCGTTTTCATGAGGGCTTTTTCCACCATCCTCACGTCCGCGGACCGGGCGGCCATGTAGCTCTCTATGTGGCCTGACAGCGTGATGCTGTACATGATGTTGACGACGACCAGCACGATGACAAGCGTGCTTAAGACGAGCTTGACAAGGAAGGTGGTCTGCTCCACCGAATAGTTGAGATAGATCATCATAAACGCAAAGAGGCACACGAGGAACCCGTAATCGAATATGAGCAGGAATACCCCGTACGGTATCAGCTCGGCATAGTACGCTAGCGTCAGGAACGCCACCAGGAGCGGCGACAGGATTACGAGCGTGAAAGCCCTGGTCGCCTTCGCATACCTGCCCACCGGCCTCATCAGGGCAGACAGGATCCCCTGCTGGCTGGTCCGGAGAGGGTCATTCCCGGTGTTGCTGCGTGATAACCGGACGGTCTGCATCAGGAGGTTTGCAATAAGATAGAAATATTCCAGGATGAAAATCCCGTTGAAGATGAAACGGATGGTCATGGGGGCGATCAGTGACAGATACCATGAAACGGTAGCTAAGATTCCGAGCAGAAAGGCCGTGACCGCCGCTGCCAGCGCTATCCGCGCAGGCCACCGGTTTGCCGGGTCAAAAAAGGGAAAATGATAGGGAAAGAGAATTAAAAAGCCGAGGGTCAGGATTATGAACAGGAACTGCACGGGCACCCAGTCGCTGTTTGCCGACACATCGAGTATGAAAAAACACACCAGCACGCACAGCAGGGAGGTCACGCCGCAGATCATCAGCCAGGTGTGCGTTTTCTTTTCCCTGCCCAGCAGGAGGGACACAACGATGGCCGCGGTCAGAGAAATATTGGTCAGGTCAGTTAGCCCGGAAAGATTGATCAGGATAGATGAAAAAAGATCCGGCATGAATGTTATACAACCTGGTGGATGAGGCCTTTTACGTTACAGGCCCATAAGATATCATGGGCTTTGCGAGCAATCATGGAATGAACGAAGACATTATTCAACACATTTATTAAATAAATATCAAGGAAATGCGGCTCCTTCAGTATGGGCCCATGCGACACGATACGCTTTACTTGTTCCGAGCTTGTCGAGGCATCTGAACTATTGTGGGAGATCATACCGCATCTTTCAACACGAAAAACAGTGGACATGGGGCTTGAAAATTTCTGCCACGCGTTTTTATACGCGGATTTCCGGTCCACGCCCGGCCGGTAGGGCGGAGCTGTCTCGTTTGTTCCAAGGTACATGCATGGAAGGATGAACGGGGACATGGGAAATGAAAAAAATTATAGTACGAGCGCAGGTTATCCACCGGAGTTTTCCCACGCCTGTTAAAAAGAACAGGATAGACCTGTAGAGGGCCGTGGATGACAGTTGCCATATCCCGCATCAGGTGATGCACAAACCACATCTCCCGCTACCGGCGGGCCAGCAAACAGTTCGTAATTGAAGGAAAATTTGAATCCTAAAACAAAAATTTATCTATATAATGTATTGACATCCCCGGTGCGGTAAGCCATTCTGATGCCAGCAGACAACTATTCAGGATGGTAGAACCCATGGCAGAAATTACAGATAAAGACAGGGCGATGGCGCAGAAGTGCGTTGAGTGTCCGGTATGCTCCCGGGCGCGGACGAAGCAGAAGGGTATTGCATACTGGTTCGTCAAGAACATCGAAAACGGGCTCTGTCCCTACTGCTCGGCGTACGAGCGGGTGTACGGCAAGAAGGCCCACGAGGCCTGAGCCCGACAGGTACCACGGAATGGCCAAGTCCGATCTCTTCCTGGGCCTCGATGTGGGAGGGACCCATACCGACGCCGTGCTGATAGGCGACAAGGGGATCGTCGCGCACTACAAGGCAGTTACCGACCACGATAACCTTTTTCT
Organism: Spirochaetota bacterium; assembly: GCA_022704585.1. The sequence goes on from JAKJGD010000264.1 coordinate 3,135, forward strand.
CTCCGTCAGGACCGCGATCGAGAAGATCAGCGGCGAGGCGGAGCGGAAAAACATAAAGCGGCTCAACCTCAGCACCACCCTCTCGACAAACGCGATAGTTGAAAACAAGCTGGAAGACGTGTGTGTCATCATATCCTCCGGACCGGGCATCGACCCGGAGCAGTTCAGGATCGGCAGGTATTTTTACCCGGTCAGCGGGTCCATCGACCACCGCGGCAAGGCGGTCAGCGGCATTGACGCGGCTTCGGTCGCGCGCATCGTCGGCGAAGCGGCGTCGAAAAAGGTCCGCACCTTTGCCGCGGTAACGAAGTTCTCGACCCGCAACCCGGACCAGGAGAACGTCATCGCGGCCGAGGCCAAGGGAAAATCCGATTTCATCACGCTCGGGCACAAGCTCTCCGGCCAGCTCGGGTTCCCCCGCCGCGTCGTCACCGCGTACTTCAACTCGGCCGTGTGGCGCATTTACAACGGGTTCGCGGACGCGATCGATGCCTGCCTCACCGAGCTCGGGATACTGGCCGAGGTGAACGTGCTCAAGGCCGACGGCGGCACCATGCCATTCTCGCTCTCGCGCGGCGTGCCGGTGGAGACGATACTCTCCGGCCCGGCGGCCAGCGTCATGGGGATCGCGGCCCTCTGCGACATCACGCAGGACTGCGTCGTGCTCGACATCGGCGGCACCACGACGGACATCGCGGTCTTCGCGGGCGGCGTCCCGCTCATCGAGAAGGACGGCATCTCCCTCCAGAACTACCCCACGCTGGTGCGCGCCCTCAGGACGCGCTCGATCGGCGTGGGCGGCGACTCGGTCATACGCGCAACCGCGAAGGGCGTGACAGTGGGCCCGGACCGGAAGGGCCCGGCCATGGCCGCCGGCGGGAAGGAGCCGGCGCTGGTTGACGCGATGAACGCCCGCGGCATCATCTCGTACATGGATGTGAAGAAATCGCGCGACGGCATTGCCGCGCTTGCCAAGAAGAAAAACATGACGCCGCAAAAGCTTGCGGACGCGGCGATCGATTCGGCCGTGGCCGCCATCAGGGCGGACGTGAACGCCATGCTCGAGGACATCAACAACCGCCCGGTATATACGATCCACGAGATGCTCGAGGGCGCGCAGCTCGCCCCGAAGAAGCTCTACGTGATGGGCGGGCCGGCGGAGGCCTTCAGGGAAAAGCTCGCCGGGGCGTTTGGCCTGCCGGTCGTGCTCCCGAAGAACTTTGAAGTGGCGAACGCGATCGGCGCCGC
>JAKJGD010000265.1 GCA_022704585.1 Spirochaetota bacterium
GACTCGGCGCCGTGCTGATGGACCATATAATCGCGGCCGCGCGCCGCGGAGGGAGCGCGCGTGCAGTCTTTCTTGAGGTGAGCGAGCAAAACGAGCGGGCACGACTCTTTTACCGGAGCTGCGGGTTCATCGAACGAGGCAGGCGCAAGCGGTACTACGACGGGATCGATGCAATACTGATGGAACGGGAGCTTGGATAATTAATGAAGATACGCGAAGTTCATTTCCTTAAAAGCTGCAGCGCCGTTTCGCAGTTCCCCCGGTACCGCCACCCCGAGATCGCATTTTTCGGTCGCTCGAATGTCGGGAAATCCTCGCTGATCAACATGATCATGAAAAAGCAAAGGCTGGTGAAGACCGGCTCCATGCCGGGAGTCACGAAGACCGTCAATTTTTTCCTGCTTAATGATTCTATCTCGCTTGCCGACCTGCCCGGTTTCGGCTACGCGAAGCTTCCTCACGCAATGCGGAAAGCGTTTCTCCCCCTGATAAAAAAATACATTGAGGGTCGCGGGAACCTCCGTCTCGCTTTTTTATTGATCGACGTGCGGCGCGTCCCCGACGATGCAGAGCTGGAGATACTCTCCCTGCTGACCGGCAGGGGCGTGCCCGTTGCCGTGACACTCACGAAATGCGACAAGTTGTCCCGTAACCAGCGCGCGCGGAGCGTTGCTGCGATCGCGGACGCGCTGGGCGTACCGCGGGACGCGATTTTCATGTCGTCTGCAAAATCCGAGGAAGGAAGAAAAGAGCTCCTTGGCCTGATCGAGGAACACGCGTCAGCCGGGACAGGGGATTAGCCCCGGCCGCTCGCTTCGGCGTACATCTGGCGGATATCCTTGTAATCGACCTTGTCGTTGTAGATCTTGTACTGATTTTTCCCGGAATACTTCGCGTCATACAGGGCGTCATCCGCCGCCTTCTGGAGCTTGAGGTACTCCTGCTTGATTACCTCTCCATTGATCCGCTTCAGCCTGCTGAATTCGAGCGCGAACAGCGCGACGCCGGCGCTGACGGTTACCTGGAGGTCCGTGTTGTCGAAGTTGTAGCGAAGGGTACGCAGGTTCTTGTATATCTTGTCAAGATACGTCACTGCTCCCTTCAGGTCGGTCGAAGGAAGGATGACGTCGAACTCCTCGCCGCCGAAGCGTATGGTGTAGTCCGTGGGCCGGGAGTAGGTTTTCAGTATTGTGGCGAGGTCGATAAGCACTATATCGCCCTTGTCGTGTCCGAAGCGGTTGTTCAGCTTGGCGAAGTTATCGATGTCGAACCGTATGTAAGCCACCATGTACTTTTCGCTCGGGATGATCTCGATGATGCGGGAGGCCGACTTGACGATCATGGTGAGGTAATCGTCCCTGTATTTCAGGAGGTTCGTCTTCCAGTCAATGTTGACCTTTTCTTCAAGGATGCCGTTTTTATCCAGGAGGGTATGGTATTCGAAGTTCAGCTTTCTGAGGGTCTCCATCACATCATCTTCCACGGCGCCGCTCTTGTAGAGGTGGGTCATGATATTAATGACATTTAAATCGAAAGAACCCAGTTCGCGTTCCATCCTGTCACGGTCATCCCTTTTCTTCATTACGCTCACCGTTCAATAAAATGTTCCACGCAGCCGTGGACGCGGCGCGGACGGCTTCCGGCGAACAAGGAAAGGCTTCCTTCACGGAAACCCTCCCCTATTCGATCTGTTTAATTAATTCAGGTAAGCGTCGATTGTCAAGTTTTTATTTCAGACAATCAAAGCTGCGTCATGAGGTACATTATACGGCTTGCCCGGTCAGCCTTCGTATCTGACATTATCTTCATTAGGAACGGGGTTATGCTCGCTTTTCCGGCGTCCTGGGCATCAGCGTCGATCTGCCTGAGAACATCGATAATCAGGGGGTCTTCCCAGTTCAGCATGATCTCGACCGAGCTTTTCGGCGGCATGTTGACCATCTTGTTCGCCAGGATCTTCACGTTCTTCCGGTAGCCCGAGTACTGGCCTTTTTCAAGCGTGAATTTTTTCTTTTCAAGGTCGAGGCCTTTCCGGGTCTCTTCCATTTTTTCCTTCTGAGCTTCGAGGTCCTTTTCCCGCTCGGTTATGAGCGCCTCCCTCTTGTCCAGATCCTCAATACGCTCGAGAAGTTTCTGCTTTTCCTTGTCAAACTCCTCGCGCTCCATCAGCGACGGCTCGTCGTCATCCGCCTGGGTCACAAGCCCGGGCTCTCCCCTCAAACCTTCCACGTAGGAGGACATGTCCAGGAGACCGATATAATCCATCCACAGCACGCCGAATCCGGATATAAACAGGATCAGCAGTATCAGGTAGAATATTTTGGCTCTGTTAGATATATTTCTCATGGGTCCCTCCCGGACGCTCCCGCGCTGTTCGGCGGGTGCCTACTGGCTGTTCTTTACGTACGCATCAATCACTTTTTTCACATAGTGGCGGGTCTCAGGATAATCCGGAACGCCGCCGCTTTCGTTGACCGCCTTCCGGCCCGCATTGTACGCCGCCAGGGCCTTCGTGTAGTCGCCGTTATATTCGGTCAGAAGGTCTTTCAGGAGCCCGACGCCGGCGTTGATGTTTTCAGCCGGATCGAACGGGTCTCCAACGCCCATGTCGCTGATCACCGACGGCATGAGCTGCATCAGGCCCTTTGCACCCTTCGGCGAAACGGCCTCCGGGTTGTATCCGGATTCGGCCCCGATCACCGCGCGGACCAGCGCCGGCGGCACCTTTTGGGTCTTTGCAAAATGGTCTGCGAGCTTCCCTATCTCCTCGACCGACTTCCCGGTTAATCCGTCGATCCCGCTGTCACGCTCCTGTGCTGCCGCCCGGTCCTGCATCTCGAGGTATCCGGTCGTTTCCGAGCCGCCCGCGGGCTGCCGGATCATGCCGACTCCGAACCTGCCGCGGATCTCGCTGATGCGCCTCATGATCGTGAACATGCTGTCTATCATGCTAAGCCGGCTCCTTCTTTCTCATTGCGTAAATCTTCATGTTCGTTTCGTCGTTTTCCTTGGCGAGCTCCTTGTTGACCTCGTATGCGTGCTCGGCCTTCTTGCGGTCGCGAAGCTTCTCCACGACCTTCCTCTCGCGCGAGGCCTCGATCAGGCGGTTCCGGACTTCCCTGATCTGGGGCTCCATGCCCTTGATGCGCTCCTCCGCCGTGTCTATGGCGCGGAGCGACACGTCCACGAACCGCTCGAACAGGACCGCCTCGCCCGGCGAATAAGCTCCCTTTCTCAGCTTCTCGCCGAACAGGGTCTTCTGCTCCTCTATTCGACGCCGCAGATCCGCCTGTTTTTCCCGCTCGCGGTTCTGCAGGCTTATGATCTTCGCGAGCTCGTACTGTATTTCACGCTCGCGGGCCTCGCGGATGTTAAGAAGCGTCTGGAGACGGAACTTGAATTTTTTCATATTAATTCCTCTGACCTCACCCCCCGGCCCCCTCTCCTCACGGGAGAGGGGGAGGAAAAACATACATCATCCTATCTCCCCCCTTCTCCCTGGGGAGAAGGGGGGGCCGGGGGGGATGAGGTCCTATAATACCTACCGCACGATCCGCGCAAACGCGGGAGTACGCGTGACTATCTCGGGCCTCACGGCCTTCTTCTCCGCGAACATGTCAATCAGCCGCTTCGATATGGCGTCCAGATAATCGCGCTCGTATATTCCCTGTTTTAAAAATTCGTTCATCCGGGGCAGCATCTCAATGGCCCGGTCCACCGAGGGCACCGAGCCTTTCGCGTACGCGCCCAGGCTGATCTCATCTTCATGCTCGGTATAAGCTGCCAGCAGCTCGCGGAACTTGTTCGCCGCCGCCGCATGCTCCGGCGTCACCACGTCTTTCATGCACCGGGAGATTGACTGGAGCACGTCGACCGCCGGGTAATGGCCCTTGTGCGCCAGGCGGCGCTCCAGCACGATGTGTCCGTCAAGTATGCTCCGCGCGTGGTCCGCAATCGGCTCGTTCATGTCATCGGCCTCGACCAGGACCGAGTAAAACCCGGTGATGCTGCCGCCCGTGGCGATGGTGCCGGCGCGCTCCATGAGCTTCGCCATGAGCGCGAAGGTCGAGGGCGGGTAACCCCGCATCGACGACGGTTCGCCCGCGGCGATCCCGACCTCGCGCTGTGCCATGGAAAACCGCGTGATCGAGTCCATCATTAAATTTACATGCCTGCCCCGGTCCCGGAAATACTCGGCTATTGCATGGGCCAGGTAGGCGCCCCGTATCCGCATCATCGCCGGCTGGTTCGAGGTGGCCACAACCACCACGGTGTTTTTCAGTCCCTCCGGCCCCAGCTCCTTCTCGACGAAGTCCTTCACTTCACGGCCGCGCTCACCGATGAGCGCCACCACGTTCACGTCCGCGTCGGTGT
>JAKJGD010000266.1 GCA_022704585.1 Spirochaetota bacterium
CGAAAGTCTATACAAGCATTTTCCCCCGCATAACTGAAAATATCCCGGAAAATATTGGACCGAAGGAGAAGCTTGAACTGATAATCAGCACATTCATCGATTTCATCAAGGACCTTGATGAGGATTTTATACGAATGATGCTGCGTGAGCTGTCAAGTGGGGGTAAATATTTTAAAAAACTCATGCTGCCCAAAGTAATTGTCCCAATGGTAGGTGTTGTTCAGGACTTGTTTGATCAGGGAGTCAGGCAGGGCATATTCAAGAGGGTTGTCCCCCACTTTTCGTTCATACAGACCCTGGGGGCTATCATTTTTACAAACGCAATTCGAATAATACTCTCGGACACAGATATCGGGAAAGCCCTGTTCAAGGACGATTTTTTTGATGAGTTCAAGAAGAACCTTCTAACAATTGTTGAAACAGGGATTCTTGTGGAATAAGGAGGAAGCATGAAAAGCTACAAAAAGATAATGGTCATAATCTTTCTGGGCATTGCATTTTCTGCTGCTGCGCACCTCGATCCCGTGCATGCAAAGAGCACCCTGAAAACAATAAACCTGGAAGAGGCGATTGCCCTGGCCAAGCAGAACAGCCACGACTATAAGATTGCTCTTCAGCGACAGAAGGGTGACTCGGAAAAAGTTAACCAGGCTTGGGGGATGCTTCTTCCGGTCATAGAATCCGAAGCGTCGATGCTGCGACAGGGAGCGGATACCGGCTTCCTGAGCATGACAGACGGGCAATATGACATACGGGTCGTACAGGTTAAGTTCGGAATCAACCCGGGAATGTTTTACAACGCGCTGCAGATGTCTCGAAAAGCGTATACTGTGTCCACCGAAGATGTGAAAAAGATCAAGAGCGAGATAGAATATAATGTAATCGAAAGCTATTTCAATCTTATCCTTGCAGAAGAGATGATTACCATCAGGAATGAAACGATTGCTCTTCTTGCGGAAAACCTCAAGGATGTGAACAACCTGTACAAGACCGGTAGCGTGCCGCGGTACGACCTGCTACAGGCGCAGGTACAGCTAAAAAGCCAGGAGCCGCTTCTCATAGAGGCTGAGAACCGGTATCGGCTCGCGCTTGATATGTTTAATTACCAGATGGGGCTTGATGAGACAATATACCGGGCCGATCGGAGCATAATTGAAAAGAATACCTACCGGGCCGCGGAGAAGGATATTGACGCGTTTGTCGCAAGGGTCGGAGGCATAGCCCTGAAGAACAGGCCGGAGATAGTCCAGCTTAAAATGAAAAAGGAGATTGCCGGGCACATGAAGAACATCAATGATGCGTACTATCTCTGGCCGACATTCACGGCGGGAGGCTATTACGGGTTCAGCAAGGCCCTGCCCAACGCCACCGAAGCCTACCTGCCCACCAAGGACATGGGTCCGGGCGGTGAAGCGGGGCTTGGATACATGAATCTTTCCGGCATCGCAGGAGACGGAAAATGGCAGGATAACTGGCAGGTGCGTCTGGCAGCAACCTATCGATGGAGTGCTCTTCTTCCTTTTGACTCTACCAGGGCACAGGCGCGGGAAGCAAAGGCACGCGGGCTGGAGGCGGAAGAGGAGCTTATCAAGGTGAAACGGCTTATCACTATCTCGATTAAGTCGTCATACTCAAGCCTTCTGACGTCGCGTCAGGCAATCCAGTCGCACCGCGAGAATGTCGAGAAGGCTAAAGAAGGATTGCGGATAGCACGAGAAAGCTACCGTGCAGGGGTCATCAAGAACTCGGAGCTGCTGGGCGCGCAGATGGCGCTCACCCAGGCGCAGGCGGGATACATCAACGGCGTGAACGGCTACTACCAGTCGCTGGCGAAATTACGAAAGGACATTGGTACTGATGACGATACAACAATTTTCGGAGGAGAAGGGAATGAATAAGAAAAAAATAATCCCTATCGCGGTGGTCGCCGTGATCCTGACACTGGCTGTACTGTATTTCGAGGTGTTTCGACACCTGGGCAAAGACGGCTCACGCATCGAGGGATCCGGGACTATTGAAGTTACGGAAATTGATATCAGCTCAAAGCTCCCGGGAAGGATCATGACCATCGCCAAAGAGGAAGGGGAGGCGGTAAAGCATGGCGAAATACTGGTCAGAATCGCGTTTGACGAGCTGGACGCGCAGCGTCTTTCCGTCATAGCGAACCTTAATAATGCAAAAAAGAACATGGAACGGGTCCGGGACCTTTATCATAGCGGTTCAGTTTCTAAAAAAGACTATGACAATATGGAGACCCTTTACCGCATGGCTAAAGCCGGGTACGAGCAGATTAACGCTGCCATTGGGAACGCGGTCATCGCATCGCCGATCGACGGCGTGGTGCTGGAAAAGAATCTGGAAATCGGAGAGATAGCGTTTCCCGGGACACCTGTGCTGACAGTGGCCGACATAGAAGACACCTGGATCAGGATATATGTGAACGAAAAGCAGTTGGGCCATGTGAAGCTCGGCCAGAAGGCTGTCATTACCGTTGATTCGTTTCCGGACAGGAATTTTTCCGGCACGGTCGTTTCGATTTCGGACAAGGCCGAGTTCACTCCAAAGACGATCCAGACGAAGGACGAGCGGGTCAAGCTGATGTTCTCGGTGAAGATATCGGTACCGAACCAGGACCGGTCGCTCAAGCCGGGAATGCCGGCTGATGCATATATCATCAAGGGAGAGAAAAAGTGATCGAGGTTGCAAACATCAGCAAGCGATTCGGGGAGATCGTTGCCGTGGATTCACTGGGTTTTACCGTGAACCGGGGAGAGATCTTCGGCATCGTGGGCCCTGATGGCTCCGGCAAGAGCACCCTGCTCAGGATGATCTCTTCGATCCTTGTCCCTGACCGGGGATCAATAACGATCGGCGGTATGGACGTGCAAAAAAATCCGATTGCTGTCAAGGAACGGCTTGCCTACATGCCGCAGCGCTTTGGTTTGTACGAAGACCTGACCGTAGAGGAAAACATATTTTTTTTTGGAAGACTTTTCCTTTTGTCGCGTCGTGAGATACGGAACAAGCTCGATACACTGTACGGCTTTAGCAGGCTCGGTCCATTCAAGGACCGACTCGCGGGAAAGCTCTCCGGCGGCATGAAGCAGAAGTTGGGGCTGGTTTGTAGCCTCGTGCACACACCCGAGGTGCTGCTGCTTGACGAGCCGACGAACGGCGTGGATCCGGTATCGCGCCGTGAATTCTGGGATATACTGTACGAGCTTCTTGCGAAAAAGGTAACGATCATCGTTACCACGGCATACCTTGACGAGGCGGAGCGCAGCAACCGCGTGGCTCTGATGTACCGCGGCTCGTTTATCAGACTGGGAGAGCCAAAATCTGTGCGAAACGAAATCAAACAAAAAATACTGCATATTGTCGTTGATAATTCGAAAAAGGCTGAATCAATATTACGGAAAGTGCCTGAATTAAAGATAGTACGGACCGGAAACTCGATCAGGATGTTTACTGACTCGGTCCATAAAACAAGGAATCATGTGGAACAGTTGCTGCGTCCAAACAGGGTGGCGATCCTCTCGGTCGAAGAGGCGTTGCCACGACTCGAGGACAGTTTTATTGAAATCATAACGAGGGAGGGATCGCAGTGAAACGTTTCGGCTCCCTGATACGCATGGGGGCAATTGCCGACAAGGAATGGATCCAGATCAGGCGTGACGCGCGAAGCCTGTACATCACCCTGTTCATCCCGTCAATGCTGGTCCTTCTCTTCGGTTATGCGCTCGTCTTCGATGTCAAGCATGTAAAGATTGGCATATACGATCAGGACAGGAGCTATTTCTCACGGCAGTATCTTGAGCGCTTCAAAAACACGGAATACCTTTCGATACAGAAATACCTGGATAATTACGAGGAAATAGATCGCCTCATCAACGGGGGTAAAATAATCATGGCACTCGTAATTCCGCCCGGATTCGAGAAGAAATTCAATGCCGGTAAATATGCCGATGTCCAGGTGCTTGTGGATGGATCGGATTCCATGTCTGCAATGATAGCGACCGGATATGTAAAGGGGATAACATACCAGTTCAACAGGGACTGTCTGGAAAAGGCCCTTATAAAAAAAGGGATTACTTCGCTCAAACAACCGGTTGAGATAAAAAACAGAATTTGGTACAATGCCGAGCTTAAAAGCAGAAACTTTATCATCCCCGGTAACCTGGGCCTCATACTTGCTATTATTGCGGCCCTGATAACTTCTCTGACCATGTCGAGAGAATGGGAGCGGGGTACTATGGAGACCCTTATAACAACGCCGGTCCGCGGTTATGAAGTGGTGCTCGGGAAGCTTATCCCGTATATTATTATCGGCCTTCTTGATGTCATTCTCGGGCTT
>JAKJGD010000267.1 GCA_022704585.1 Spirochaetota bacterium
GAACCGGTGCTCCATCGCGAACTGCGCGATCTTCCCGAACATCAGGCAGTTCTCCTTGCTCGAGGTGACTGCGTAGGGCTCGCCCAGGAGCTCCTTCTCGTGGCGGCAGTAGCAGGTGGTCACCGCGATCGTGTCGAATTTCGCCACTATGCGGTTGACCTCGTCCGCCGGGAGCACCGCGCCCTTGCTCGTGTCGATCTCTGAACGCATCGGCACCACGCGGGCCACGGGCGGAAATGCGCGGAACGCGGGCACGATCGAATCGTAGTTGGACCGCACCATGCCCGCCAGCTCGTCGAACATCCGGTCAAAGAGCCGCGCCAGCTTCTTCTGCTTCTCGCCCGTCTCGCCCCGCATCATGGTGAACTCGAACATGCCCGGGAACGGGCCCATCAGGCGGTACACCAGGGTGCCGGAGCCCTTGCTCCTGGTGCCGGTAACGATGCCGTTGTCCATGAGGCCCTCGAGCATGAGCGTGAGCGCAGGCTCCTCCCACCCGGTCTTTGTCTTCAGCTGCCCCATGTTCATGGGGCCGTCGAAATGGGGCAGGAACGACGCCTGCACCGGGGTCATCATCGTCTGCAAGAGTTGTATCATCGTTTCAGTCACGGGAAGCGGGATCATGCCCGCGCGCACCACCGTGTTCGCGGCGTCTAGCCAGAGCTGTTCGGACATGGGTGCCTCCTTCGGGGTCAGTTTGTGGGCGCGACCCACTCTGCCGCAACGGGCACCATCGTAGCGGAGCGGGAATAAATGTAAATTATTATTTTTATGGACGGGTCGCGTGAAAAAAGCCCCCTCGCCCCTGCCCATCCGGCAAGGGATATGGCGGAGGCTCCCTCAGATCGCTGCCCGCGGTCCCGGGACATACCGATTGCCGTCGCGTGGTTCACTCCGGAAATGACAGCGCGCCCCGTTATTGGGTTGACAGCGCAAATGGACCTGGTATAACGCAGTAAATCCACTTCATTAGCATTAAACATGCGGAGCGCGCACCGCGCAACCACTGGAGGATCCATGAAACAGAACCATTGGCTTATATGCGTGCTCGCGGTCTCTCTATGCCTGCTGACCGCGTGCAACTCGCTGAGCAGCAGCAACAGCCTGCTGGCGCTGCTGGGGCTGGGAGGGGGAGGGGCGCCGGCCGGCATGTTTACGAAGCAGTTCGGGACGACGGCAACAAGCAGCATCCTCCTGTTCGAGAATGACCGGGACGGGAAAAGCCAGTTTTTGTACACCGCGGCAGAGGTGAACGGCAGCGGATTAATAACAACAATTCGCTTAAGGCATGTGCCGGACGTTCCCGCAGAGGTGATCAATCAGAACGTGACGATCAGGATGGGGCATACCAATCTCACGGGGTTGAGCACGACATGGGCCAATAATGTCCAGACCGGGCAGGGGTCGCTCGTGACGGTGCTGGACGACAAAACGGTCACCATCCCGGTGGGCCCGGAAAACTCCTGGTTCGATATAACGCTGGATACGCCGTTTAACTACAATGGCGTTGACAACCTTGTTGTCGAGATTGCCCGCAGCACCTACTGCACTGCAGCTATTGATGTTACGTACTTCCAGGCCGCGAATGCGCGCCGCGCATGGTCGCGGGGAAATATGCCGGATGTCGCCGGCACACCGGACTATAACACGACCACGGCAACGGCCGCGGACCAGTACCAGCCCTGGATGCAGTTCGTGTTCGCGGGCGGTGACAATGCGATCATTAATTCAGGCAACAACAATGGGGTTCCGTTCTATTCTGGTATAAATAAAAGGATTCAGTTGCTGTATGACAAGGACCGGATCAATGCATCTGGCTCAATTTCAGGTGTTGGTTTTATTCTTGGCGTACTGTCATCAGGAATGGAATCTACCATAACGGTCCGACTCGGTCATACTTCCTTGGATACCCTGGTCGACACCTCGTGGAATGCGAATTTCAATTCTGGTAATCCGGTGACGGTGGCTAATGCTGCAGTATTCAGAGTGCCAAATGGCGCTCCCGCAGGCTCGACCATTTGGCTTCCGCTGTCAAAATCCTTCAACTATAACGGGACTGACAATCTGGTCGTGGAAGTTACCGTGACCGCACTAACAGGAGAGACCAATCTTGAAATGAATACTAGCGGCAATTTAACGAGATTGATTGGAACGGCAGAAGCACCTGTCAGTTCTTTTGATAACGCGCAATACAGCATCAGGCTCCGGTTCAAGGGCGGCACGGCGGACGTGATTACGAACAGCAACGGCTGTTCCTCATTGCCGTTCAACCACGAGGTGAGCGGGCAACTACAGCCGCTCTATCTCTCCAGCGAGCTTGGAATATACGGCCGGATCACCGCCATGAGCTTCCGACTCGATAATGACGAATCGTTTGCTGACAGCTATCCGGACTTCAAGATCGTCCTCGGTCATACCGACGAATCGTCCCAGGTCATCGGGGATCCCTATGAAAACATCATGGAGGACCCCGTGACGGTTTTTAACGGAACGGTATCGGTGGCGCTTGGCCTCAAGGAGGGTGATTGGATCGATATACCTTTCAGTACCCCGTTTTCCGTTGTACCGGGGAAAAACCTGTTACTGCACATACTGTCCGGTGCGGGTACGAACATTGCCACTTCAGATGATAACGAGATAGACATTGAGACCACACCGGGTCGCTTCGTGGACCGCACTGTTCTTTCAAATGATGACCCCGCGGCCTACCCGGAATTTATCGGAGATTATTTATATTCGATACGCTTTACTCTGGAATAAGGTTCTGCACCTGAATGCGAATAGGCGCCGGCGGTCACCCCGCCGGCGCTTTTTTAACACCCCGCGCGAAAATCCCGTCGCAGCATTTGTATTGACAGGCCGGTACCGATGTGGTAGCATATGTCCGGATTCGATCATGTTCCAGAAAAAAAACAACCATCTCCGGGAGATCATCGAAACGCTGGCCGAGGGCGGTGTCGATTTCCTCGTTTGCGGCGGCGTCGCGCTCGTGATTCACGGTGTTGAGCGCATGACGCTCGACCTTGACCTGTCGGTCGGCATGGAACGCGACAACCTGGTCAGGTTTCTGCATGTGATGAAAAAGCTGGGGCTTGTTCCCCGCGTGCCTGTGCCCGCGGACTCGTTGCTTGATCCGGACAAACGCCGGGAGATGGTAAGCGAAAAAAATGCGCTTGTTTTCCCGTTTTTCGATCCGAAGAACCCTTACCGTCAGGTCGATATTTTTATCGCAGATTCATTTTCCCATGACATGCTGAAAAACCATGTTGAAACCATGAAGATAGGGAACACGGAAGTCAGGCTCTTAACAAAGGAAAAGCTTCTTGATATGAAGAAGGCCATCAAACCTCCGCGCGACAAGGACCTGTTTGACATAAAGGCCCTTGAAGATATCATGAAACGGAATGGACGCGGCCAATGAAAACCGGTAAAAACAGGGACATGGATGAGTTCAGGCGGCTGCTCGCGAAGACCTCGCCCGGGGACTTTGACGGTCATACTGATTTCGACAAACTAACGCCGGAGCAGAGGCTCATGTGGCTCTCGCAGTGCGCGCAGTTTGTGACCGGGGCCCGGAAGGGAAAGACTTCCGGCTGACTGTCCCGGCCGGAGCGACGTTTCCCCGGCATTCATCCACCGGAGGAATCACATGCTACTCACACGAAAACAGATGGCCGGGATCTCCTGGCAGCTCTACGAGCACAACCCGGTGATCGCGCCGCCCTGGCTCTCCCCGGTCATCGCGGACCCGAGCGTGCTCGCACCGGAAGAATCGCCGGATGGAATATGGCACCTGTTCGCGCACGCGCTCCCCGGCGTGTTCCACTTCCGGTCCGACGACGGCCTGTCGTGGGAAAAGCCGCGCCTCCTGTTCCGTAACGCGATGCGGCCCTTTATCTTCCGTGACAACGGCACTTACGTTCTCCTGTACGAGCGGTACCGCATGTTTCACATCTACCTGTCCATGCTCCCCATGCGGTGGCGCTCGCGCATCGAGGCCCGGACCTCGCGCGACCTTGTCTCGTGGAGCAGGCCGGTCACGCTGCTTTCGCCATCGCTCCCGTGGCACAGCGACCCGCGCCACGGCGACTCGGTGAGCAATCCGTGCCTGGTTAGGGCGGGGTCGGGGGCGGGGTCAGAGCAGGCGGATTCGGGGGCGGGGTCAGAGCATCACCTATACTACAGCGCCTCGCTCGTGCGGGTCGAGGACTGCGGCTTCAACGAGCCCCTGTATATAGGGCGGGCCCGGTCCGCGAGCCTCATGGGTCCGTACGTCCCGGACCCGGAGCCGCTCATGTCGCCGGACTCGCGCGATCCCTGGTGCAACCTGGGGTGCGGCTCGGTCAA
>JAKJGD010000268.1 GCA_022704585.1 Spirochaetota bacterium
CGACCACGAGGCGGACTACATGCCGGACCGTGCAAGCATCGTCAACGCGATCGACGGCGTGAGCTACCGCATGGAACGGCCCGATGCCGGCGTTTCCGTGGACCTCGGCCTGCTGGGGATGTTCCAGCTCTATAATTCCCTGGCGGCCCTCGCGGTCGCGCACCAGATGGGAGTCTCCTACGAGACGATCACGCAGGGCCTGGCCGACCTGGTAACCGTGCCCGGCCGCTTCGACGTGCTCAAGACGGACCGGGGCTTCGTTGTCATCGTCGATTATGCCCATACCGTGGACGCGCTCCTCAAGCTGCTCAGGTCGGTAAACGAGCTTGCCCACCGGCGGGTGATCACGGTGTTCGGGTGCGGCGGGGACCGGGACAGGACCAAGCGCCCTCTCATGGGGAAGGTCGCCGAGGAGAACTCGGACCTTGCCATCGTGACGAGCGACAACCCGCGCACCGAGGACCCGGACCTTATCATTCGCGACATCGTGGCCGGCCTCGAGGGGAAAAACCACGAGATCATCCCGGACCGTGAAGAGGCAATCGGCCGCGCAGTCGCTATGGCGGGCGAGGGCGATATCGTGGTGATAGCGGGAAAGGGACACGAGGACTACCAGATTATCGGGACTGAAAAGATACATTTTGACGACAAGGAAGTGGCGGCGCGCCGCCTCGCGGGATGAGGAAGGAATGATCGTAGAGTACAGATCAACGGTTGAGCGGATAGCCGAAGCGTGCGGGGGGCGTATCACCGCGGGGAGCGGACGGACCGTCATCGACACCGTGACGACGGACTCGCGGGAGCTGGGCAAAAACAGCCTGTTCGTGCCTATCGTCGGCGAGAAGTTCGACGGTCACGATTTCATCCCCGCACTGTCCGGGGCCGGGAGCATCCGCTCCTACCTCACCATGAAGGAAGGGTTCACCGGGACCGCAGCCGGCCGCGGCATCGCCGAGATCCTGTGCGGGAACACGCGCGCCGCCCTGGGTGCGCTGGCAGCGCGGCACCGGAACGCGATCGACCCGATCGTTGTCGGCATAACGGGGACCAACGGCAAGACCACCACCAAGGAACTCGTCTGCGCGATCCTGAGCACGCGCCGGAAGTGCCTGAAGAATGATAAGAACTACAACAACGAGATCGGCGTTCCCATGACTCTGCTCGGACTTGACGAATCGCACCAGATGGCCGTCATCGAGATGGGCATGAACCACTCCGGGGAGCTGGACCGCCTCTCCCGCATCGTGAAGCCCGACCTGGCGCTGATCACAAACGTCGGCGAGGGCCACCTTGAGTACCTGGGCTCGGTCGAGAACGTGGCCCGGGCGAAAGCCGAGATCATGAACGGCATGGTCCCCGGGTCGACCGTCGTCATCAACCGCGACATGACCTGCTTCGACCTGGTGAAGCGCATGGCGCGCACAACCGACCTGGTGGTGAAGACCTACGGGCTCACGGACGACGCGGACGTCCACCCTGATTCCTGCCGCCTCTCCCGCGAGAGCCTGGAGGTCACAATCAACGGCGCGGAGATAACCGCGCCCCTTTACGGCCTCCACAACGTCTACAATGTCCTGGCTGCCGCCGCGGTTGCACGGGAGTACCGGATAGAGCCGGGTGAGATCGGGCCGGCGCTGGCCGGCTTCGTGAACGTGGACGGCCGAAGCCAGATCATAGACCGGGGCTACCTGGTTATCAATGACAGCTATAATGCGAACCCGATGTCCCTGGTCTATGCACTCCGCTCGGCCGGGAAGATCTTCCCCGAACGGAGAAAGATCGCCGTGCTCTCTGACATGAAGGAACTGGGCGATTTCGCCCCGCAGTGCCATGTCGAGAGCGGGAAAGCAGTCCGTGAAAACGGGTTTGACATGCTGCTTCTCTGGGGCGATATGTCCCGCTATTACGCGGAGGGAGCGGCCGGGGCCGGGCTCGACCCGGACCGGATCCGGCAGTTTGAGAGCAAGGACGAGCTGTCGCGTTATCTTAAAGACATTCTTGACGAGAACGACGTCGTTCTTATAAAGGGATCGCGCTCCATGAAAATGGAAGAAGTCGTTAATGCCGTAACCGGAAGAGAGGAGTGAAATGCTGTACTATTTTATTCTGCCGCTGAAAGAGTACCTCGGTTTCCTGAGGCTGTTCCAGTATATAACCTTCAGGTCCGCCTACGCGGCGCTCACCTCGCTCCTCCTGGTCCTGATCCTGGGCAACCTGGTGATTCGGTGGCTGCGCGCCCTCAAGCTGGGCGAGGAGATACGGGCCCTGGGCCCGGAGAGCCACAAGCTGAAGGCGGGCACGCATCATTATCATAGGCGCGGTGCTCGGCTCGATCGCGCTATGGGGCAATTTCGCCAGCCCCTACCTCATCATCCTGTCCGGCGCGACCGTTGCCCTCGGCGGGCTCGGTTTCGCCGACGACTACATCAAGTCGATCCTCAAGAGGAAAGAGGGCGTCTCCGCGAAGGTCAAGCTCCTCGTGCAGATGTCCGTCGCTCTGGCCGTCGCGCTCCTGGTGTATTATCTTCCTTCCAATAAAACGGAAGTTTCAACGCTCTACGTCCCCTTCATAAACGAAGCGGTCGTGGACATGGGTCTTTTATGGGTCGTCTTTGCCGTCATAGTGATCGTTTCCACCACCAACGCGGTCAATCTGACTGACGGCCTTGACGGCCTGGCCATCGGGTCGGTCATGACCGTGGGCGTAAGCCTGGGGATCATGGCCTACCTGACCGGCCACTCTACAATCTCCGCCTACCTCCGGATTCCGCACATACCGGAAGCGGCCGAGCTAACCGTGTTCATCGCGGCCCTCATGGGCGCCGCGCTCGGCTTCCTCTGGTTCAACAGCAACCCGGCCACCGTGTTCATGGGCGATACCGGGTCGCTCGCGCTGGGCGGAATCATCGGCATCGTGGCGGTCATGATCAAGAAGGAGATTTTCCTGTTCATCGTCGGCGGGGTCTTCGTGGTGGAGGTTCTGTCGGTGATCATCCAGGTCGCCTCCTTCAAGCTCAGGAAAAAGCGCGTGTTCAAGATGTCGCCGCTCCACCACCATTTCGAGCTCTCCGGCTGGTCCGAGCAGAAGGTCGTGGTGCGGATGTGGATACTGGGGGTCATACTGTCGATCCTGGGGCTGAGTTCGTTGAAGATATTGTAGGCTGGGGACCTCACCCCCCCCCCTTCTCCTGTTGGGAGAAGGGGGAATGGGGGATGAGGTCATAAAAATGAATATGATGCAAGGAACCAACAACATAAAAAAAGCCCTCGTCATCGGAATGGGCTACCGGACCGGGCTCGCGGCGGCAAACTTCCTCGCTGCGAAAGGCGTGGCGGTAACGGCCTCTGACAGCAAGCCGGCGGCGGAGCTGGCCGATGTGCTGACGAAGCTCGACCCCTCGGTGCGGGTCGTTGTCGGCGGGCAGGACCCCGCTCTCATCGGCGAGGGCTTCGACGCGGTCATCCTCTCGCCTGGCGTTCCCCGGAGCATCCCGCTGGTGGCGGAAGCGTACCGGAGGAGCATTCCGGTCATGGCCGAGGTCGAGCTCGCCTGGCGCAATCTCGCGGGCAGTGTCGTGGGGATAACCGGCACCGACGGCAAATCGACAACGACCGCGCTTGCCGGCCACCTGTTCCGCGAGCTGGGCTTCGACGCGCACGTAGGCGGCAACATCGGGATCCCTCTCATCTCCTTCGCCGGGAAAACGGCGGCGGACTCCGTCATCGTGGCCGAGCTCTCCTCGTTCCAGCTCGAGGCCATCATCGATTTCCGGCCCGACGCGGCGCTGTTGCTGAATGTGACCCCGGACCACCTGGACCGGTACGATTCCATGAACGACTATTTCAGGGCCAAGATGCGGATCGCAATGAACCAGACCGCGGATGACAGCTTTATCTATAACCGGGACGACGAGAGGGCATGCGCCAGCGCCGCCACCGTCGCGTCCCGCGCGCTCTCCTTTTCAAGCAGGTCGGAAGACGCGGACATATACTACCGCGATGGCACTGTTCTGCTCCGCGAGGGGGGGCGCACGGTGCTCGAGGCCGGGAGGCTTGCGATCATGGGGCTCCATAATGTGGAGAACGCCATGGCCGCCGTTCTCGCGGTGCTTGCGGTCATGAAGAAAAGGGGCATGGTCCCGGACTATGACCGGATCGCGCGCGCCGCCTATACGTTCCCCGGGCTGGAACACCGCCTGGAGCGGGTCGGCTCCTACCGTGACCGCGAGTTCATCAACGATTCCAAGGCCACCACCGTGAACGCGGTGCTGACGGCCCTGAAGAGCCTGAAGGGGCAGGGCGTGCTCATCCTCGGCGGCCGTACCAAGGGTGAC
>JAKJGD010000269.1 GCA_022704585.1 Spirochaetota bacterium
AGCCACTCATTCCCGAGGAGTGGCGGACGCCCCCTGGTGATAGAGTCTGTAAGATAATCCCAGCGAATAGAAGCGTCATGGATTGAAGCGAAAAGCTCCGGTATGGCGAAGGAGGAACTTTTCAGAATCCATTTTTTCGTCATGGCCGTGTTCGAGATTGTTCCACGCCGGCATTTCAGGTAACCAAGGTTTTCAAGCACACCGACGAGGTAGGAGAGCCCGGTAGTATCGGCCCCGGCTGTCGCGGCAAGCTCAGCCAGGGTTAAACGGTCATGTCCGAGAATCTCGAAGATATCGAGGCGCATGGCCGTAATGAGGGCCTTGAATGAGAGCGCCCCGAGAATATCTGCCATAGGCCCGGGCCCCATGTTGGTCAGGTTCAAGCCGATGGTCTCGGTGATATTAAACGGCAGCGGCATAATTGCTATCGTTCACTGAAGCTCAGTCGAAGATATAATAACAGTGCTGCTTGGCCAGGCCTGCGAACCCGTAGTCCCTGACCTTGGACTCGTTCTGTTCCCAGTTGTCGCCATAGTGGCAGAGATACATTTTTTCTTTCACGGCCGGAGAGAACGTGTTCAGCTCGTCAATACCTGCGTGGACGCCGCCGGTGAAGAACTGGCAGTCGTGGAAGATGAACTCCAGCTTAAATGTATCATTATAATAGTTGACCAGTTCGGCGTCGAACTTTGTGTCGCTGGTGAAAAGAATGCGGTCGTCAATCATGACACCGCAGCTCCAGAAAGAGCTCTCCCAGTCATTGGAAGAATCGGGTATATGTTTTGTACGCATCGTTTTAATATTAATGGTTCCGACCTGGGCGTTGAATGTCTCGCGAGGAAAATCGGGCAGCCAGTGGGGCCGGATAACATCAAAAAAATCGGTGAAGGAGAGGAGGACTCCAGCTTCCTCCTCGTTGTAACCGCAGCCGCCGCGCAGCGACATGTCCCAGAGTATATGCTGGTATGTTTCATTGATGACCATCGTGGGCTTCTTCTTGGTAACGTATCTCCCCATGAGTGCCAACTCTTCAAGCCCGCCAATATGATCGGCGTGGGAATGTGTTATCAGCAGGTTCCGTATGTCGGTCGGATTGATGTTTAATCCGGAGAGCGCCTGCGGGCATTTGGTGCCGCAGTCCACGAGAAGATGGTCCCGGCCCTTGAGGATTAGCAGGTTTGTCTGATACTGGCGCTTTGTGAAGGCACTTCCAACCCCGACGAAGAATAGAGCCAGTGGTCCTTCATTTGTAAGAGCAAGGGGTTTGTCTTTCAATGATTGTATCTTCATGGGCACACTCCGTTTGGTTAAGGAAAACAGCCGATCTGTGAGGAGTTTGAATTATACTGGATAATGATTTAAAAAAGTCAAGTGTTATTACTGGGCTATTCCCTCTGACCCTGCTTGATGATTGTATCTTGACGATATCCGGCGATACAATTATTATTGACATGCCGGTCTGTCGTCCTCACAGTGCTCTCGGAAAGTACTGCCGTGCCGGTAACATACAAACATAATATCTGGAATTCCTTCAAGACGGTCCTTGCTGTTGTCGCGCTCCTCTGGGCGCTGCTTCTTGTCGGGTATGTCGTTCCCCTTTCCGAGTTTGGCATACTGCCGCGGACAGTCCGGGGCCTTCCCGGCATTCTGCTTGCGCCGTTCATACACGCCGGTTTCGATCATCTCATAGCAAACTCCGTCAGCCTCCTGATCCTGGGCTCTATCTTTCTTACCATGGAGAAAAAGCTTTCGGCCGTCATCATGCTGCAGTTCATCATCCTGAGCGGTTTTGGAACCTGGCTTATCGGAAGGGCGGGTTACCCGCACATCGGGGCAAGCGGTGTGATATATGCAATACTCGGGTACCTGCTTACCACCGGAATATTTACGAGGAACATCAAGGCGATCATTGTATCGATTCTTGTGTTTTTCCTGTACGGCGGGGCCGTGTGGGGCATATTCCCTGCCGGCGGATTTGTCTCCTGGGAATACCATCTTTGCGGCTTCATCGCAGGGATTGTCACTGCAAAGATGTATGCGGCAAGGAGCAGGCAGTGAAAACCATGTCACCGGCCCGGTTTGTCTCTCCCCAGTATGGTAACATGATAACAGCGCTGGCGCTTTTCCAGGATGGCGTACAGCGCACCCTCGTCCTGCAGTTGTATAAGCGTCTCGGTTAACACCGATCTGAGTTGTCCGCGGAGCGCGTCGCCCATGAGAAAGCCCATACGCGTGCGAACAGGAACCAGTACCGCGTCCGAGATACTGTTCGAACCGGCCGGTTGTGGCAGAACGACATAGTAATCATCAAAGTATATATCGAAGCTGATGCCGCTGCTGTGCGTGGTCGTCATTGTCGCATTGGCGTTTGTTTCGCGGAGCCCGTCCTGGTAGGATTCCGGCCGCATCATGGACGAGATGGCAATCTTTACCGGAGGAAGCTTCGCGTAGCGCTGGAAGTTGCTCTGGAGCCGCCCGGTCAGGAGATCGAGGCCTTCTCGGGCCCCCGGTGTAAGCGCACGGTAGGTGTCCCTGACATTATAAAAGTAAAACAGGGATTCGGGCTTCGCCTCGATCCTGACAAGCCGTTCGTCTCTAACGAGCTCCTGGATATCCGAGTCCCGGCTCAGGGGAGGGAGCCCATATTTAGCCGCGGCATCCAGGTGGGCGGGGTTGAGATACGTACGCAGCTTCTGCTCGATCACAGGATTTGAGTAATCATCGTAGAGAGGAATTTTCTCGATAAATCCTCGCTCCATGGCGTGTGCCGCGTCAAGGTAGGTGCTCACGTCACGGACGACCGTTTTTTTAAGGTACATACTGCATGAAAAAATTCCGGCAAGGAAGAATAAGATCGCGATCACGCATGGTATCATGATTTTTTTCATTACAATGGCGCGGCTCTCGTTTTTCATACGTTTCAGCTCCTCAATTAGATTGCTGGCTTTACCATTTACAGCGTCGGCTAAGATTTTCTTGAAAGGCGGCCATGTACCCAGATTCCTTTTACGATTAATTTCTTTCCGTGATAAACGGCTCCGGGGCCGTGTTTTAAGTCATTTTCCCACAGGCCTTCATACCGATATCCGTTCGCATAGTAATACGTTCCCTCGCCGTTTTTTTTCCCCTTGAAGAACCAACCCGTGTACTTGTCTCCATTATTAAAAGTATAAGTGCCGAATTGCATGGTGCCGTTTAAAAACGAGCCCGAGAATTGTTCACTGCCGGGAAATGTATAAACGCCGTTTCCGTGTATTATCCCTTTATCGAACATGCCGGAATATACCTCGCCGCCGGAATAACGGCATACTCCGCGTCCATGAGGATGGCCATTCCTGAAACTGCCGGTATATACATCCCCGTTGCTGTACCGGTACCTGCCGGTTCCGTTGCGGCAATCACCGTCAAGGCATTTCGAGAGGAGCGTAGCGGGCATGATAATGATCAGGAACGTTGTTAATGCCGTAGCGCGATACAGTAATGAAACATTGTTCGATATCAACATACTCATGTAATAAATCCTGTCGGAGCGGAGTAAAGCAGGATGTTTATCCGTGTCAATCGATAAAAACTTATTATTCAGGGCAGTTTTTATAATAATTTTCATTCACCTGTTGTAAATGATGAACAAATTAAGTATATTATAAAACAATTAAGTTGGATGCATATATGGCATTTATTACGATACCCGGGTTTGAAGGAGCTGTTTATAAACCCGATCTGAACCCCGCTAACGAAAGGAAGCACAGCTGCAAAGACTGCTTCTCCTGCCAGATGTGCAGCGACGATCGCTGCGATGTGTGTATTAATCGGTATACCTGCGAAAAGAAGATATAATAACCAACCTGTCATGTTGCCATATTGTGTTTATTTTTCCATTAAATAGTACGATATAATATATAAGGATCCGTTTACAATCCGGAGTACAAAATGGCAAAAAGTATCGTTTATTACCAGAATGGCGAAAAGATAATCGAAGCGGGAAAGACTGAAACCAGGATGTATATCATTCTTGACGGGGAAGTACAGATATCCCTGTCAGATAAGATTGACAGGGTCGTGGTGGCCAAACTTAAAAAGGGCGATTTTTTCGGCGAGATTTCGTTATTTACAAATACACCCAGAAGTGCTACAGCAACGGCACATGGCGATGTGAAACTCGCATTCATTGATAATGTCGATCAGCTGAGGGAATTCCTGATACGGAATCCTGTTTTTGCGGCAAAGATGGTTCATACCCTTGCCAAGAGACTGGCGCAAACGGATGAAATTCTGGTAGGGAAGATAAGCGAGTTGAACAGAATAAAAATAACGAGAG
>JAKJGD010000270.1 GCA_022704585.1 Spirochaetota bacterium
GGACGCGGGCCACAACCTCTCGGACGTGCTTTCCCTGGGGCTCGGTTACGCCGGGGAAAAAATATCGGAGAGGCGCCCTAACAGGCGCTTCACCTTCGGCCTCAAGCGGTTCGAGGTCGCCGTGGCACTGATCAACGCCCTGACCCTCCTGGGCATCGGCGCGTATATCCTGTACGAAGCGGCGTCACGCTATCTCAACCCGGTCCCAATCGATATATGGGTCATGATACCGGTCGGCCTGATCGGACTTGCCGGCAACCTCGCATCGATACTGATTCTCCTCCGTGACCGCACAAGCACCCTGAACGTGAAGGCCGTGTTCCTGCACCTCCTCTATGACGCGATCTCTTCCATCGCCGTTATCGTCGCCGGGATTGCGCTCCTGCTCACCGGCATGCCGGTCATCGACCTTGCCATCAGCGTTCTGATCGTCGCCATGATGACCATCAGCTCCCTGTCGATCCTCCGTGAATCCTTCCGGATATTTTTACAGGGGGTCCCGGGCCATATCAATCCGGACGAGGTCTACGCCGACATTTCGCGGATCGAAAACGTGGAGAGCGTGCACGGCCTCCACATATGGTCGATCAATTCCACCGAGACCTTCCTTTCCTGCCATATCATAGCGGCCGAAACGTCCGGCGAGCGGGACACGGACAGCATCATAAAAAACGTGAATGCCATGCTCGAGCAGCGGCATGGCATCTGCCATACGACGCTCCAGGTGGAAAACAGCAGGCTCTGTTCCGAAGGCGGGACATGCTGCAGATAAGGAGGCACCCATGAAAGTAGCGTGCGACACGAGAATCACCATCATCCAGCAGATGAACCAGCTTGACGCTAACCTGGCCGGGAACGTCCACGGCGGCACCATCATGAAAATCATCGATAATACCGCGGGCATCGTTGCGACGCGTCACACCGGTAAAAATTCGGTGACCGCCTCGATAGACCGGCTTGATTTCCACAGCCCCGTACTTGTGGGTGATCTTTTACGGGTGAGCGCCTGCATCAACCTGGTCGGCAGGACCTCCATGGAGATCGGGGTTCGGGTGGAAGCGGAGAATGTCATCACCGGCGAGACCCGCCACACGGCATCGGCATATTTAACCTACGTGTCCCTGGACGAGCACGGGAAACCGGTGCAAGCCCCGCCGATCCTTTTCGAATCGGAAGAGGAGCAACGGCGAAACAGGGAGGCAATTGAACGCCGCAGACGCCGGATGGCCGAAAAACACGAGGAATCTGACAAGTGTTGAAAAATGACCGGTCCCGCTCCCGCTATTGAATTGACAGGATAATAAAAAGCTGATACACTTGTTTCCAGAATTACGTCGCATTGACCATGAACATGTATCTCTTCATTCCCCTGGCAAGCGTGATGACGACCTTCTTCCTCTGGTCGTATATTTTTATTACCAAGAGGAAAAGCAGCGCCGGCAAAGCCTACCTGCTGTTCTGCGGCACGATGGTATGCTGGGGACTGGCGGACATGGTGTACGTGTCAGTGACCTCACTGGAGCTCGCCAGGGTGCTCTTCAGGGCCCTGTCCCCGCTGTATCTTTCAAGCTGCTTTTTGTTTCTCAATTTTACCTACGCCCTGACCGGTAAAAAGCGGGACATTCCATTCTATTTCTTCCTCGCGTCACTGGGGGGAGGAATCATCCTCGTGCTGTTTACCGACCTGTTCATCGACATTACGCACCTGTCCGCGACCTCCCGCGGATTGTTCCCTCCCCGGGGCGACATCTATGAAATTACCGTTTTGTTGTTATACATTTTTCCCGTCCTGTACTCACTTGCAATGCTTGCCGGCAAACTGGTGACATCGAAAGACACGGTCGTGAGGAAGCAGTATGCCCTGGTGATCGCGGGCACCCTTCTGTCCGTCATACTTTCGGTGCTCGACAACGTCATTGCCTCGTATTACCCTGACAAAGAGGGCATTCTCAACATGGCGCCGCCATTCGTCGTGGTGCAGTCCCTCTTCGTATTCATAGCAATCACCCGGTATCGCTTTTTAACCATGTCCATCCAGCATATCGCCGATGACCTCTTTTCGCTCATCACGGATGCCGTCATCATCCTCGATAACGACCGGAACATCATTGAAATGAACGCCATGGCCCGGGAATTGCTCGACTACCCCGAGGACCGCCCCCCCAATCCGCGGGCCGACGATATTTTTCCGGAAGGCCACCTGCTCGATGAGGGCTTCCAGACCAGGGAAGTGACGCTGTTCAGCCACGGGCGGCGTACGACCCTGCTCATCACCCAGAGCCCGCTCATCCAGCACAACACGATTACCGGCCGGCTCGTTATCATCAGGGACATCAGCGACCGCAAGCTCGCCGAGGACCTGATGCGCTCCCAGCATGAGATCGGCGCCGCCCTGAGCGGCGTTTCCGATATGCGGCACGCCATGGAGATCATCGTCAACACCGTGATCAGGATCGAAGGGACGGACAGCGGCGGGGTCTACCTGCTGGACGGCCAGTCCCAGTATTTCGATTTGATCTACTCGAGGGGATTTTCGAAAAATTTCGTCGAGACCGCCCACCACTTCAGCAAGGAGCGGCCCCATCCGGCCGCAGACCTGTTCACCCGGACCGAGCCGTTCTACATCAATGCCGGGATGATCAAGGCCCTGCCGCGCGGAAGGGTCCTCGAGGAGGAGGGACTCCGATCGCTCCTGATGATACCGGTGCTTCACCGGGAACGGCCGATCTCCTGGCTTGTTATCGGATCGCACGGACCGAACGATATCCCCCTGCCTTCCCAGACCACGGCCGAGGCCGTTGCGTCCCAGATCGGGAACGCTATCGCCCGTTTCAAGGCGGAGGAAGAGCTGCTGAAGACTTCGAAAATAGAATCCCTCGGCATATTCGCCGGCGGCATAGCCCATGATTTCAACAACCTCCTGACGTCGATCATCGGCAACATATCACTGGCGAAGCTGGACGCGTCGAAGGATTCCGTTATTTTGCCGATACTCACCGAGGCTGAAAATGCATCTCTCCGCGCCAAGGACCTCACCATCCAGCTCCTTACCTTCTCGAAGGGCGGCGAGCCGATCAGGAAGACCGAGTCGATCCTCGAAATCCTGAAAGAGACGACGGACTTCGTGCTCAGGGGCGCCAACATCACCTGCCGTTTTTATATCGCGGCGGACCTGAAATACGCCGATATCGACCGCGGTCAGATAGGCCAGGTGATACACAACATCATCCTGAACGCGCGCCAGGCCATGCCGTCCGGAGGATTGATCAGCATAACCGCCGAGAACATAGCGCTCGCCGAGGCATCCTCGCTCAATGTGAAGCCCGGCGAGTACGTCAAGATTTCAATTGCCGACCAGGGGATCGGGATCCCGACGAACTACCTCTCGAAAATTTTCGACCCCTATTTCACGACCAAGGCCGAGGGGAGCGGACTGGGGCTTGCCGTGTCCTATTCGATCATCAAGAACCATGAAGGCTGTATCGCGGTAAAATCGGAGCCCGGCAAGGGGACGGCCTTTGACCTCTACATACCCGCTTCTGACCGCGAGCCCGAACCGGCGCAGAGCGCCAACCGGCAGAAAAAGGAGGGAACCTTCCATATTCTCCTGATGGATGACGAGCAAATGATACTGGACGTCGGGGAGAGGATACTGACGCGCATGGGGCACCGGGTACAACGGGCCAGGAACGGCGAAGAGGCGATCGAATTGTACCGGAATGCCTCGGCATCCGGCGATGGGTTCGACCTGGTGATCATGGACCTCACCATTCCCGGGGGTAAAGGGGGAAGCGAGACGATCGGCGACCTCAAGGTAATAGACCCCGATGTCAGGGCCATCGTATCAAGCGGGTACTCCAACAATCCCGTAATGGCGAATTTCAGGGAATACGGCTTCTGCGGCGTCATCGTCAAGCCGTACCGCTACGATGACCTGAAGCATGCCCTGGAGGAATGCGTCCGGTAGCGGCGCGGTATCAGCCCAGCTTTGCCCGGCCCGCCTCGAGCTTTGACAGGATCTCGGCCATTTCGTTACGCTTGGCCTTTTCCCGCTCGATGACGTCCGCCGGCGCCTTGCCAATGAAGCTCTCGTTGTTCAGCTTCTGCTCGACCCTGCCGAGATCGCCCCTCATCCTCTCGATCTCCTTGTCAATCCGCGCACGCTCCTTGTCGAAATCAATCAGGTTCTTGAGCGGAATGTATATTTCCAGGTCGGTCATGACCGCGGACGCATCGGTTGTGGCGGGCGCATAGGCCGCGTCAAGGGTGATCGACTCGACCCGTGCAAGGGCCTTGATATGCACTTCTTCCCGC
>JAKJGD010000271.1 GCA_022704585.1 Spirochaetota bacterium
ATATAAAAGCGTCGGCATTGACAACCTCTGGAAAAATAAAATCCATCTCGTCGACCCGGAGCTCTATTTCAGCATGATTCTGCACGGGACGAAAAACCTCATCAAGATGCGCAATGCCGGCATCAATATCGGATTAGGCATTGACGCGGGCATGCCCCTCGCCTATTTCGGCGGCCAGTACCGCGAGCTGGAATTTCTTTCCCGGGCCGGCTTCAGGAACGAAGAAATTCTTAAAATAGCCACCATCAACAGCGCGCGCATACTCAGGCTGCAGGACAGGATCGGAAGCATCGAAAAAGGGAAGCTCGCCGACCTGGTATTTCTTCCGGTCAATCCGCTTGTGGACGTTCGTGCATACCGGACACCTGATATCGTTATGAAAGATGGGAAATTTGTTTTCAGTAGAAAGTCTTTGCCGGACCTGGCCGCCGGGGCCTGATCCGGTTCCGCTTTCAATCAGGTTTTTTATCCCGAACAGGCTCCACCGTTATTTCACTAATTTGGTTGGACATCCAATTAATTTTCAAAAACGCTGTTTTTTCTCTTGACATGCCTCTGAATAAAAATATAAGATTCGGCTCGTTTTTCCGCGTTCAGGATGGACCTATCATGGCAGATAAAAACAAGAGCTTTGTTCGATTTCTACTTGTACATCTTGTAATAACGATCCTCGGGGAATTCAGCGCCATTGCGGTAACCCTGTTTTTAAGTGAACATGCCAAGCTGCGCGGCGTCAGTATTACTGCACTCGGCATACTGATCGGCATCACCACCATCATGCTTGCGGTCAATTTCATTTTAACACGCGGGTTCAAGGATGCCTTTTCCCCTGAAAGCAGCGGCACCGGTCCGGATGATGCCCTCATTGCAAGGCTCCAGAGCTATGATATAAAGATGTACATCACGGCTATTGCCGTTTTCGGCCTGGCTCCCGCCCTGTATGTCGCCGTGCAGTTTGCCCGCGGCACGGCAGTCTCCATGGGTAGCATCGCGGTAGGCAATTTCTGCCTTATTGCCATCTCTATCATTGTAGGGAACTTTTACCACCTCTACCTGTACCCGATGCTGATCAAGGCTCACATAAAAAACAGGAAACCGTTTCGCCTTATCAAGCTGAAGCACAAGATCGTGCTTCCGATCATGAACCTCATCCTCATCCTGCTTATAATACTGTCGCTTTATGCCTACAAGGCAACCCTCGGCATTTACCAGTCCGCCCAGCTTAATTACCAACTCTCAAGCCTGAAATTTTCAATCGAGAAAATCGCCGAGGAATACGATCCTGACGGCGATATCGGAATGTCGGCCTTCTATCGCGCGGAGATGGAAAATAAAGGGGTGCTGGCCCGGGACCTCTATTTTATTTTCGACGGCACGGGGACAATCACCGGCTCCTCCTTCAAGGATTTAGTCGGGAAAAACGCGCTTGCCGATATGGAGCAAAACAGGTTCGTGACCGACTTTTACGCTGAAAACGTAAAAAAACTCCTTGATGGCAAAGAAGGGGTTTGCGACATGCTTTTCAACCGCCAGGTTTACTACTGCCACTACTATCCTATTCCCGAAACCGGGCTCTACCTTATGGCCGGGGAATTGTCACAGAACTTTTTCAGGCCTACAAACACTTTTGTCATACTCATGGTGGTCATCGGAATCCTGTTCGTCATCGGCATCACCGCCTATTCTCTGTATACCGCGACGCTGAAATTCAGGACCCTGGATGAGGCATCCGCGTTCTTAAAAAGGCTCTCCGGCGGCGACCTGTCAGTCACCAGGTTCCCGGGCACCTTCGAGATCGGTGACGAGATCAGCGACATGATCAAGGCCATCGAGAACCTCGCATACAGTTTCAGGAACATATCGATGAGCCTCAAAGCCGCTGCTACCGACCTCGGCGACATCGCCCTGACGGTAGACAGGACAGGCAGGACGATTTCGGAAGATTCCCAGACACAGGCAAGCACCATTGAAGAGTTTTCAGCCTCGGTCGAAGAGATAACATCATCGGTGGAGCTGATATCCGAAAACGTTAAAAAGCAGTACGATAAGACGCAGAACGTCTTCGGCGTCATACAGCAGTTCTCCGAATCGATGAAGCAGATAGCCGATAATACGGGTGAAGCCGAAACGCTCGCGAACATCGCGTACGAGAACGTCGCTGAGATAGAAAAGAACCTGGAGACAACGGTCAGCGGGATCAGGGCCATCGGCGACAGCTCGACCAAGGTCGCCCAGACACTGTCGGTCATCCAGGACATATCGGACCAGATCAACCTGCTCTCCCTGAACGCATCGATAGAGGCGGCGCGCGCCGGGGACGCCGGCCGCGGCTTCGCCGTTGTTGCGGACGAGGTCGGCAAGCTCGCAGACAAGACGAGCACCGAGGCGAACGAGATCGAACGGCTCGTGAACGAGAGCAGCGGCAGGGTCCAGGAAGGGATCCGGTTCATATCGAACATATCGGAATCGATCGGCAAGATGATCGAGTCCGTGCGCGACACCTCGGACATCATCGTCAGCATAGCCTTCCACGCGAAATCGTTCGTGGAGACCACCGGCAAGGTGTTCACTGTCGTCAAGGACCTGACACAGCTTTCAAATGAAAACGCGATCGCCGCGGACGAGCAACTCCGCACCTCCAAGGACGTCCTGGTCGCCATCGACCACATGAATACGGCGGTCCAGCAGACCGTGGAGAGCGTGAACCAGTTCATGCAGGTCATCGGAACACTGTCGCGGCATTCGAAAACGATATCGGAGCTCCTTTCCCCTATAAAGACGGATTAGCATTTGCCACGCCCGTATCCGGCCGCCGTTCAATAAAATTGAGGTAGCCCGCTTTTTTCACTTGATTTAGATCCGCCGCCGGGTGGATAGTGGCGCGTTCGGAAAGGAGTATGCCATGGATACGGCTATAACCGGCTCGACCGGGCACGTGGGCGCAAGCATGGTGCGTTCGCTGCTTGAACAGGGACGAACTGTCCGTGTTCTCGTCAGGAACGACCTCCGCGCAGTCGAAGGTCTCGACGTAGAAACGACGCAGGGGGACGTAACGGACCCTGATTCGCTGATGAAGCTCTGCAATGGCGCGGACACTGTCTTCCACCTTGCCGCGAAGATATCCATCGTCGGGGATGAAGGGGGTTCCGTCGAAAAGATCAACGTCGAGGGTACAAAAAACGTGATCGAGGCATGCATCAGGAACAAGGTGAAGCGGCTGGTCCACTTCAGCTCGATTCACGCCTACCGCTCCCACCCTGTATCGGACATCATTGACGAAACGCGTCCGCTGGCCCTGGATGCAGACGAGTTTGTATACGACCGGTCAAAAGCACGGGGGCAGCTCGAGGTCCTGCGCGCCGTGGACCGGGGGCTTGACGCGGTCATCATCAACCCGACCGCGGTCCTTGGCCCCTATGACTACAAGCCGTCCCGGATGGGCGAAGTGCTTCTCGACCTGTATCACAACCGCTACCCCGTACTGGTGGATGGCGGATACAACTGGGTGGATGCGCGGGACGTCGTGGCATGCGCGCTGGCGGCAGAGAAACGGGGAAGAAAGGGGGAAGCCTACCTGGCAAGCGGGAACTGGTACCATGTCTGCGATATGGCGCGCATCATAGCGAATCTATACGGGAGGAAGACCCCCCAGTTTGCCACGCCCCGGTGGCTCTGCATGCTCCCCGCATATTTCGTGATGAGCTACGCCAAAATATTGAACATAACACCCAAGTTTACGCCTTACGCGATCAGGACCCTTAAAAGCCATCGCCACATATCTCATGACAAGGCAACCCGCGAGCTCGGCTACAACCCTCGCCCCATAGAGGACACGATACGGGACACGCTCGCGTGGTTTGGTACTCAGGGAATGCTGGAACCGGTACGGTGAGGCCCGGACTGCCGCGTGCACTATTCTGCTATGCGCGCCGGTGGCAGGAGAAAAAATCCCAGATAACCGCAGTGGCGTCAATGTCCATGCAGGTCTTTCCCCATTTTTTCTGTACAAGCGGAATACGGGTTCCCGGCCATGAATGACCTCCGCCCTGTATTGTCAGAAGTACGACCTCACTTTCCGATTTCTCGCAGGAATAGGTGACCCTGAACACCAGCGTCCCGTCATCTGGATCATTGTCCGGGAGCACCTGCACCCCGACCGGGGTGGAGCATTCGTTCCGCGCCGACCAGTAGGCTGCAGTATCGACCGCGGAGAGTATCTCGCCATGCTTACCGTCCAGCTTTCCGCCCTCGCTTGGAACGATCGGGTCCTCGGTCCCCTG
>JAKJGD010000272.1 GCA_022704585.1 Spirochaetota bacterium
GCAGGGAGTTGAAATGTACCAGGAACAGACGAGAATAATTGAAATACTGAGGAACCCGGGCGAATATCCGATCGAGACGGTGAAGGCCGCGATATCCAACGTGCTCGTGCTGACCCGCGGCGGCGCGATCGCTTTTCGCGACGGAGTGGAATCTCTCTTGCTGGAGGCGCGCGCGTCATGAAATTCGGCAGGCCCGTTGAGGAAATAATACGTGAGCGCTGCTCACTCCGCACCTATCGGAACGAACCGATCGACGGCGCCGCGCTGGCGGAGCTGGAGCGTCACATGGCTGACGACATACCTGCGCCCTTTGGCGCCGGTATCCGGTTCGATCTGGTCCCCGCGATGGATGGCGGCGATGCCCCTGCGCGGGTAGGCACCTACGGAATCATAAAAGGCGCGCCCGCATTTATTGCCGGCGCGATGCGGGAGGGCGGCATGAGCCTGGAGGATTTCGGGTTCAGGATGGAGCGTATCGTGCTGGCCGCCACGGCCGAGGGGCTTGGCACCTGCTGGCTGGGCGGCACCTTCACCAGGAGCGGGTTCTCGCAAAGGATGTCGCTGGAGCAGGGTGAAGTTATCCCGGCCGTTGTTGCCGTGGGATATGCAACCGAGAGGCGCCGCGTCCTTGACAGGGTGATGCGCTTCGGAGCCGGCTCTGACAACAGAAAGCCGTGGGACGAGCTCTTCTTCGACACCGGCTTCGACCGGCCGCTCGCGCGGGACGCTGCCGGACCATACGCGGCAGTGCTCGATATGGTGCGGCTCGCGCCCTCGGCGTCCAACAAGCAGCCATGGAGGGTCGTGCGTGAGGAGGGCGGCAGGCATTTCCACTTGTACATGCAGCGGACAAAAAACTACCGCGAGCGGTGGAGCATCACCGGCATGTCCGACCTCCAGCGGGTGGACATGGGCATCGCCATGTGCCACTTCGAAGCAGCTGCCTGCGGTGCGGGCCTCGCCGGCGCCTGGGCGGTCAGGGACCCGGGCCTGCCCGTACCGGACAGCCTGTGCGAATATACGGCCACGTGGGAGGAGGCATGATATGCAGACACGGCGCGACTTTGTGAAAGAGACGGCCGCCGCGCTGGCGGCAACGGCCGCGTGCGCAATCCCGGCCCTTGCGGCGGCGCGAAAGAAGATGCGGGCGGGCAGGCCGCTGCGCGGCCTCGTGGTCTGGTACAGCCAGACCGGCAATACGGAGCGCCACGGCAGGCTGGTCGCGAACGTGTGGGAGAAGAAGGGCCTCACGGTTACCGCCGGCGACTATCGCGATGTCGGGCAGGTAAAGCCCGGGGCCTTCGACATACTCATGGCGGGGAGTCCGGTCTACTATTACGAGGTGCCGGAGAACTTCCGGACGTGGCTTCGCAGTATCCCCGTCATGGACGGGACACCGGTCGCCGCCTTCGTCACGTGCGGGGGCGAGGGTGGCAACCAGTACAACACTGCCTGCACCCTGCTCGAGATAATGTCCGAACGCGGCGGCGTGCCCGCGGGCATGATCACCCTGAATAACATGTCTACCTACGCGGTCACCTGGTCGATGGGCAACCGCGAGCGTATTCTGAAATACCGACACCTCCCGGACGAGGCAACGTTCGAGCGGGTGCGCGTTTTTGCCGCGGGCGTCCTCGATCGGGCGGAGCGAGGCGAAGCGTCAGATGTAGTGCGGAAGCGGAACATGCAGGACCTCTTCAGCGGCGGGCCTTCCATAAAACTCTGCAAGTTGCTGACCGGCAACCATCATATCAACCAGAAAGAGTGCATCGGGTGCGGGGCCTGCGAAAAGGCCTGCCCGGTAAAGGCCGTCAACCTGGCGGCAGGCACGGTGAATACGGACCGGTGCATCGCCTGTCTCGGGTGCGTCAACAACTGCCCGACCGGGGCCATGACCATGGACTTCATGGGAAAACGGGTGCGCGGGTGGAAGCTCTTCAGCAGGGACGAGAAGATCATGATAAGGGAGCCGAAGGAGCTTGCCGGGCGTTGATTCCGTCCCTGTCGGAAAAAACTGCTCGACGCGGAACGTGTGGCCGCTCTATATTGAACCGGTATTTCATCTGATAGGTCCGCAAGCGCTTGCGGACCTATCTCTTGTCATGGAGAGCCCCCATGAAAAAATCAACCGCGTCAAAACCTGCCTATTCGAGGCCCATAACCCGCGCTCCCCGCAGCCTCGTCGAAAACGGCAGGATCAATTTCGGGACATTCAGCACGGATTTCGAAACGGTGAATCCGCTCGACGCGGTCCGCGTCTTCGGTGTCCCTGTGCCGCGCTTCGCGAAGTTCATGCGGCTCAAGGAGTGGCAGGCGTACCAGCTCGGCAACAGCGACTGCTTTATACTGGTCGTTCTCTACAACCAGAAGGCCGGGCTTCTCACCCAGTTCATTTTTTTTGACCGGATAAAGCGCACGGCTTTCAAGTATGAGAAGATCGTGCCCGCCTGGAAAACGACGATGCCGGCGTCCCTGGCCGACAGCCGCGCCTGCTATGAGAGCGGCGGATACCGGATCGATTATCACAACCGGTTGAAGCACGGCATGCTCTATATCGATGTGGCGTTCCGGTCGCGCAGGGGCCTTCCGGACCTGTACGGCCATTTTGAGGCGCTCCACGGCGCGCGGGGCGTCCGGCCCCTGGTCGTGAGCCTGCCCCTGGGCGAAAACCGCGGCATGTATTCGCACAAGTGCCTGATGCCGATGCAGGGCTCACTCTGTGTCGGGGACAGGACGATCGAATTCCGCGATGACGATAGCTTTGCCATTATCGACGCGCATAAAGGCTACTACCCTTACATACTTAAATACGACTGGGTCACCGGCGTCATCACCGGCCGGAAGCGCGGGCTAGCAGGCTTCAACCTGACGGACAACCAGGCAAGAGACCCGGAGCGGTACAACGAGAACTGCCTCTGGTCTGACGGAGAGCTCCACCTCCTGCCGCCGATCAGGTTCGATCGGCCGGACGGGCCCGATGGCGAGTGGCTCATCAGGGACGGGTACGGGATGGTGGACCTCGTGTTCACGCCGGTGATGCCCAACGTCATTAAAATGAACCTGCTGATCGCGGAGACCGATTACCACGGACCGTTTGGCTCTTTCCGGGGGGTGATCAGACCGCGAAACGGCGCGAAGGTGCCTGTCGATGGATTTTTCGGCATGGGCGAACAGAAGTACCTGCGCGGCTGACGGGCTTCCCCTGCGGGGAACGAGTATCGGAAAAAAAATATCCCGGTAAATCATAAACACTTGACAGGTTTCCCGTCATTTATAAATTTTATGAACGATTCAGGCCAGCATACCTCAGTTGGTAGAGGAGTCGATTCGTAATCGACCTGTCCCCGGTTCGATTCCGGGTGCTGGCTCAGAGCACAAAAGGGCCGTCCCGGCGAAGGGCGGCCTTTTTTTTTGCAAGCTGGGATTTTTCCAATCGGGAAGCGCGGGCGCCTGCGGGCCAGCTACACCGCCCGCTCGGTGAATTGTATGGTGAACCTGGTCCCGTTCTCAACGTCGACGGCAAGGTCGGCGTTCAGCTGCTGGGCCAGCGCCTCGATGATCTGCATGCCCATGGTCTTCCTGCTGCCGTTGGCCAGGATCTCCTTCTCGATCCCGGGGCCGGAGTCGGCGATGATCAGCGTGACCCTTCCGTCGAAGCTCGACATGGCCAGCTCTATGCTGCAGTTGCTGGGGTACCGGCAGCCGTGCTTGATTGAGTTCGTGAGAATCTCGTTGATTAGAATGCCGCAGGGGATCGCCTGGTCCACACAGAGGTGGATCGGCTCGAGGCGCGACACCACCTGGATCTCGTCGGGCGATTGGGAATAGAGCTGGATGATTTCATCCGTGAGGTCGCTCAGGTATGCGGCCATGTTTATCTTTGTGAAATTATCGGCGCGGTAAATTTTTTCATGTATGAGCGCCATGGAATGGATCCTGCTGACGGCGTCAGTGATGGGCTGGCTGATCCGCGGGTCCTCTATGCTCTGGGCCTGCAGGTTGAGCAGGCTGGATACGATCTGCATGTTGTTTTTCACCCGGTGATGGATCTCCTTGATCAGCACCGTCTTTTCCTCGAGCGCCTCGCTGATGATCTCCTGTGACTCCAGCAGCTCCCGGTTCTGCGCCTCGAACTCCTCGTTGGTCGCAGTCAGCTCTTCCATGGACGCCTCGATCTCCTCGTTTGACGACTGGAGCTCCTCGTTGGCTGCGTTCAGCTCCTCGTTGGCCCGCTCGAGGGCGGCCCTGCTTTCCTCGGAATGCGTCAGC
>JAKJGD010000273.1 GCA_022704585.1 Spirochaetota bacterium
GGGGCTATGACGACTATTTTTCAGAGGAGACCCGCCGGGAGATCGAGCGTGTGATCCGCCTGAACCTTGCGGACATGGAATTTTTCGGGTACGAGGCGTCGCTCGACGGGGGGAAGCGCGTCCTGGACATCGGGTGCGCGGCCGGCTACTTTCTCGCGTTTATGCGCGACCGGGGATGGGACGCCACGGGCGTGGATATTTCCCCCGCCTGCATCGAGTTCGCGCGCGGCGCGGACCTTGCCGTGTACGAGGACGATTACCTTGAGATATCCTTCGCGCGCCCCTTCGACCTGATCACGCTCTGGGCGTCAATCGAGCACCTTCACCGGCCGGACCGGTTCCTGGAAAAGGCGCGCGACGAGCTGAAAGACGGCGGCCGTCTCTACATCTCCACCTGCCGCGCCGGCGGCGCCAATTTCATGCGCCTCTACGGCAGGGACTGGCGGTTTTACAACTTTCCGGAGCACCTCTGGTTTTTTTCCCGCGCGGGAATGAAAAAACTTTTGGAAAAGTACGGCTTCCGGATAGTGCGGTACGCTACCTATGGCAGCGGCTTCGGGAAGCCGGGCTCGTTCCAAAGGAAAACGGCCGACGCCATGGCCAAGCGGCTCCGCATGGGCGACATGATGCTGGTGGCGGCGGAGAAGGCGTAGCCCCCCTCCCCCGAAGTGTTGCGTAAAAAATAATTTATGCTGGAATACCTGCTTCCGTTTATCATAATGCAATAATGCATTAAAATAATGGACATTTTATACCGCGTGTTTTTTAATGATGAAAATTGATATGCTAATTAAGACACATACGTTCGACCGCGCCCCCTCGGGGGGACAGCGGGGTACAGGAGTCCAATGATGCATGTGGCAAAAACAATAAAGGACGTCCGCGACCATGTCGCCGCCGCGCGAAAGTCGGGAAAGCGCATCGGCTTCGTGCCCACCATGGGCTATCTCCATGAGGGCCACCTCTCGCTCGTGGCCGAGTCGAAGAAGCATGCTGAATACCAGGTCATGAGCATCTTCGTGAACCGGATACAGTTCAACGATCCCAGGGATTTCGACAAGTACCCGATCGACCTGGACCGCGACTACCGGCTGGCTGAGGGCGCCGGCGTGGACCTGGTCTTCGTGCCGGACGAGCGCGAGATGTACAAAAACCGGCTCACCTACGTGGACGTCGATCTCCTGACAGAGCACCTCTGCGGCGCGCACCGCCCCGGGCATTTCCGCGGCGTGTACACCGTGGTGAGCAAGCTCTTCAACATCGTCCAGCCGGACGTGTCCGTGTTCGGCCAGAAGGACATCCAGCAGGCGGTGAGCATCGAGAAGATGGTCGCAGACCTCGATTTCCCCATACGCATCATCATCGCGCCCACGGTCCGCGAGATGGACGGGCTGGCCATGAGCTCCCGCAACGCGCGCCTGTCGCCGGACGAGCGGACGCGGGCGCTGGCCATATCGCGCTCCCTCAAAAAAGCGGAGGAGATGCTCCGCGCCGGCGAGCGCGGCACGGCGGCGATTGCCGCAGCAATGCGGAAGGAGATCGAGTCCTCCGCGCCGACCTCCATCGATTACATCTCGATCGTGCGGTACGCAGACCTTGCGCCCGCGGACGCAGTGACGGAAAAATCGGTCATCGCCACGGCCGTGTTCTATGGCGTAACCCGGCTCATCGACAACATGATCGTCGAGGTCGGCGAGGGAGGCGTGCGATGCGTGTACTGAGAGCCGTATTTCCCTTCATCGCCCTCGCCCTCGCGCTCGTCTCCTGTTCGCCGCAGGCGGCGGTCACGCCCCGGGGCGCGTTCAACGATTTGCGGGAGGCCGTCCGGGCCGGGGACGCGGCCGCGCTGGAGCGCCAGCTCACCACCGCCAGCCTGGCGCGGATGCGCGAGGCGGCGGCGCTCTTTTCACGCATGGAGGACCGGCAGGTTGAGGCGCTCTCGGAAAAGCTTGGCGTGGACGCGCAGCGGCTCCGGCGCCTCTCGGTGCGGGACTACTGCGCGCTTACCCTCGCGGCCGGTGGGGAGCGGAATGTCATACGGGTTGCGGCACGGCAGGAGATCGTGGGCGTGAGCCGCAAAGGCGCCCGCGCCGTCATACGCGTCTCGAACGGCATGGAGCTGCACTTCGTGAAAGAAGGCCCGTACTGGAAATTTGATATGACCCTGCTGTGACGGCTGGGGAGAATTAATGATTAACCATTAATCATGAATAATGCAGGATAATTTTATCCACTCCCGAGGAGCGGATAAAATTTATATTAGACATGTTGCCTGCCTGTTTATCATTATGGCTTGCTGGGCTTGTCATTCCCGCCCCTCGACAGGTTATCCTGAGCTTGTCGAAGGGCTCGGGATAAACTCCAGCGGGAATCAATGCGAAAAATATGGATTCCGGCTCTTCGCTGCGCTTCGGCCGGAATGACAGGTTTGTTTTACAACAAGCTGATTAATTATCTTGTATTCTCCGTGTTGAAAATTATTGCAGGCTATAGAATGAAACAAATTTACAATAAAAAAGGCGCCATCCTGGCAATGACAATACTCCTGGCCTTCACCGGCGCGGTGTGCCTGCTCGAGGGGTTTGTCCTCCGCTGGTCCGGCACCGGCAGCGCTCAGGCTGCCGCCGCGGAGATGGACGGCTTCACGATCACAGCGTACTGCCCCGGGGCGTGCTGCAACGGGGAGTGGGCGGGACTGACCTCGTCTGGGAAAAGCATCAATTACTATCTTGCCCTGAACATCAGGATCGCCGCGGTTGACCCGGCGGTCATTCCGATGGGATCACGGTTCACCTACCGGGGCCTCGAATACCGCGCCGTTGACATCGGCGGTAAAATAGTGGGGAAACGGATCGACCTGCTCATGCCGGACCACCGCACGGCTGACGAGTTCGGCGTGAAGCGGGAACAGAGAATCGTCATGCTTGACGGAGGCGCACCGGACCTCGCTGACCCGGGCGTGGGCGAAATCTCAAGCGCGTATGATCAGCCGGATACTTTTTCTGTTCAATAAAAGGGGGGACGGCCCCGTTGAAAAATTAGATTGACGATCCAGCTTGTCGCGGATCGGAAGGGAGGTCTTATGACGGGAGCGGGCAGGTCGATTTTCTATTTCGGTTTCTGGGTGCTGGCGTGCGGCATAACGCTCATGTTTTTTCCGGCCTTCTGCCTGGAGTTCGCGGGCATCGCGCTCAACGACTATATCACGGTGCGCCTCTTCGGCATGGTGCTCATCTACCTGGCCGTGTATTATTTCATCGCCGGGCGACATCCGGCCTTCCGCCCGCTGTACCGGGCCACGGTCTTCACGCGCTCTTCCGCGCTCCTCGTCGTCATCGTGTTTGTGCTCCTGGGCATGGCGAAGCCGATAGTAATCGGTTTCGTAATGGTGGACGCGCTGGGAGCGCTCTGGACCGGGCTTGCGCTCCGGGCGGAGAAATCCTGATACATCTCTCGCAGAGGCGCAGAGTCGCAGGGGATCAAGGTTTGATTTCCGTGCTACAAAAACAGCAGCTTCCTCATAGCCTGGCGGGTTAAGTGTAATCAGAACCGTGAATGAATACGAATATTTACGAGTGGTATTATAAGTGATGAAAAAATTTAACCACAGAAATGTTGAGTCACGGCGGTTGTTGATAAAGGGCTTGAAGAGATTAATGCTCTGTGTCTCTGTGCCTCTGTGGTGAATAATATTATTAGTGCTAATTAGTATTTATTCGTGTTCTTTAGTGGTTATACCAGGAGGATTTTTTGTATGAAACTCTCGACATTGTTCAGCCCCGTGAAGATCGGGACCATGGAAATAAAAAACCGGATCGCGATGGCGCCCATGGCGACCGATTTCGCCGAAGGCGACGGCACGGTATCGGACCGCCTGATAGATTACTACGAGGCGCGGGCCCGCGGCGGCGCGGGCCTCATCATCCTCGAGGTGTGCACCATCGACGGGATGTCGCCCTACATTCCGCGCACGGTGGGACTCTGGGACGACTCGTTCATCGGCGGGCTTAAACGGCTCACTGACGCAGTGCATGCTCATGGCGCGAAGATCATCCCCCAGATCGCGCACCCCGGTCCCGAGTCGCTGGCCCCGCTTTTCAACGGCACGGAGGCGGTTGGTCCCTCGGCCGGCATCGTGAACAACCTGACCAGGATGAAGTGCCGCGGGCTGGCGGCGGACGAGATACCGGCTCTCATCGGGCAGTTCGGCGATGCCGCGCGCCGCGCCCGCGCCGCAGGATTTGAC
>JAKJGD010000274.1 GCA_022704585.1 Spirochaetota bacterium
GGATTCCTTCACGTCGTACCCGGCATTCATCGCCACTTCCATCAGGATCTTGCTTGCCAGGATGACTCCCTGGCCGCCGACTCCGGCGAATATCACGTTCTTCATGCGGGGTACCTCACTTAATCAATATGCATTTTCTGTTGGATATGATCACCGACGGCTCGGGAGCGGCGACCTCCTCGCGCACGACCTTCTCGAACGCGTCCATATCTTTCGGATCGATAACGACGACCCTCTTGACGCCGACCGCCCGTACCAGCTGTTCGAGGTTGAGCGTGTGGGTCTCCTCGCCCATGAGGGTCCTGCCCGTCGCCGGGTGGTCCTGGTGCCCGGTCATGGCCGTGCCCCGGTTGTCCAGTATGATGACCGTGCCGGTCCCCCTGTTGTAGACCAGGTCGATGAGCGGCGTTATGCCCGAGTGCACGAAGGTCGAGTCGCCGATTACGGCCACGCTCTTCCGCGCCATCTCCGGACCGTGCGCCTTCTCCATGCCCAGGTGCATGCCGATGCCGGCGCCCATGCAGCCCTGGGTGTGCATCGCCGAATAGGGCGGGAGCGCGGCCAGGGTATAGCAGCCGATGTCGCCGTTCACGTTGAGGTCCAGCTTCCCGAGCACGGTGAACACGAACCCGTGCGGGCAGCCCTTGCAGAGCGCCGGCGGCCGGGGCGGCACCGGGTTGGTATCGTATTTCGGATACGCGCCGGCGCGCTTCTTCCCGTTCATGGCCGCGTCGACGATGTCCGGGGTCAGCTCGAAGCAGAGCGGGATGATCTCCTTCCCGGTGCAGGGTATGCCGAGCGCCTTGACATAGTCCTCGATGAAGGGGTCCAGCTCCTCGACCACGTAGAGCTTCTCCACGCCCGCCGCGAATTCCCTGATCATGTCGTCCGGCAGGGGCCAGACCATGCCGATCTTCAGCACCGAATCGTCGGGGCAGGTCTCCTTCACGTACTGGTAGGCGACGCTGTCGGTGATGATCCCGCGTTTTTTATTTTTTCCCCACTCAATGCGGTTGAGGCCG
The DNA here is from genome assembly GCA_022704585.1 of Spirochaetota bacterium. The sequence continues at coordinate 1,023 of JAKJGD010000274.1, forward strand.
CTTGTGTTGGAATATTCCTTCAGCTTGATATGCTGCTCCTCGATGAACACGTGGCGCGGCCGCGCGTGCACCGGCAGCATGACGTATTTCTGGAAGTTGCGCACAAAGGGCTTTACCGGCACGTCCTTCCTGCCACCCAGCTCCACGATGCCCTGCGAGTGGGCTATCCGGGTAGTGATCCGGACGATCACCGGCCGGTCATACTGCTCGGAGATATCGAAGGCGAGCTTCACGAAATCCCTGCACTCGGCCGGGTTCGACGGCTCGATCATCGGCACCTTCGCCGCGCGGGCCAGGTGCCGGTTGTCCTGCTCATTCTGCGAGCTCCACGCGCTCGGGTCGTCCGCGTTGATGATCACGAATCCGCCGTTCACCCCTGTGTAGGAAAAGGTGAAAAGCGGGTCTGCCGCCACGTTCAGGCCGACGTGTTTCATCGCGGCCAGGGCCCGCGCCCCGGCCACGGACGCGCCCGCGGCGACCTCCAGGGCCACCTTCTCGTTCGGCGACCACTGGGCCTTGATGTCGCGGTAATCCCGCGCGATTGTTTCCAGGATCTCGGTGCTCGGCGTCCCGGGATACGCCGTGGCAACATGGCACCCGGCCTCGTACGCTCCGCGCGCGATGGCCTCGTTGCCCAGCAGGACCTTTTTCTCCATTGTATTCTCCGAATTCTTGATTGAACGGGACGGCGGGGCAGCGCCCCGGCCTCCCCTCGGTCGTGTCTGTTACCCGATGATATCGATACTCTTGACGATCTGGTACCCTTCCTGTGCAAGGGCCTTCTTTGCCGCCTCGATGTCGTCAAAGCGGAAGATCATGACCGCCCTGTCGCCCCGCTTTTCCGTGAAGGCGTACATGTACTCGATGTTAAGCTTGTTCTTCGCGAACGCGTCTATCGCCTTGAAAAGGGAGCCCGGCTTGTCGTCAAGCTCGACGGCCAGGACCTCGGTCGAGGAGCAGGTGATGCGGGCGTCGTGAAGGACTTTTTTTGCTTTTTCCGAGTCGTTCACGATCATCCTCAAAATTCCGAAGTCGGACGTCTCGGCGATAGTCAGCGTTACGATATTGATATTCGCGTCGGACAGTATCTTCAGGACGCTCTGAAGATGGCCCGGTTTGTTTTCCATGAATACTGAGAGTTGGGTTACGTTCATTGTTGGCCTCCATGATTATATTATTTTGCCCCGCGTGCCGCTGCGCGGCACGCGGGGCAAATAAAAAATATCTATATCTTTCTCCGGTCCACGACCCGCACGGCCTTGCCCTCGCTCCGGGCTATGGTCATGGGCTCGACGAGCGATATCTTGGCGGAAATGCCGAGAACGCTCCGGAACCGGTCGGAGATACGCTTCTTCAGGTCGTCCAGCACCTTCACCTCGTCGGAGAAGAGCTTCTCGTTCACCTCGACCATGACCTCCACGTCGTCCAGGGCCGCCTTGCGGTCAAGGATGATCTGGTAGTGCGGCTCGGTCCCCTCGACCTCCATGAGCACGTTCTCGATCTGGGACGGGAACACGTTCACGCCGCGGATGATGAGCATGTCGTCAGAGCGGCCGGTTACCTTTTCCATCTTGACCAGGGTGCGGCCGCACTTGCACGACTCGCGGTAGAGGCGGGTGATGTCGCGCGACCGGTACCGGATGCCGGGGAAGGCCTCCTTGGTAAGAGTCGTGTACACGATCTCCCCCTTCTCGCCCTCGGGAAGTATGTCGCCGGTTTCAGGGTCGATGACCTCTACATAGAAGTGGTCCTCGTGCACGTGCAAGCCCGACTTCTCCTGGCACTCACCCGAGACGCCGGGACCCATGACTTCGGAAAGCCCGTAGATGTCGTAGGCCTGGATGCCGAGACGGGATTCGATCTCCTTGCGCATGTTCTCGGACCAGGGCTCGGCGCCCAGGACTCCCGCCCTGAGTTTCGTCTTGCGGATATCGTAATCGGGCCGCTTCTTCTCGATGTAATCGGCTACATTCAAAAGATATGACGGCGTGCACGCCAGTATGGTCGTGCCGAAGTCCTTGATCAGCATGAGCTGGCGCTCGGTGTTACCGCCGGAGATCGGCACGGTCAGCGAGCCGAGCAGCTCCGAGCCGTAGTGAAGCCCCAGGCCGCCGGTAAAAAGGCCGTAGCCGTACGCGACCTGGATGACGTCCTTCTCCGTGGCGCCGTAGGCGACCAGGCAGCGAGCCACGATCTCGGCAAATACCCCCACGTCATTTTTGGTCAGCCCCACGACCGTGGCGTTGCCGGTGGTACCGGACGACGAGTGCACCCGCACGATCTTATCCATCGGCATCGCGAACAGGCCGAAGGGGTAGTTGTTGCGCATGTCCTGCTTGGTAAGGAACGGCACCCTCTTCATGTCGTCCAGCGACTTGAACTGGTCCGGGTGAAACCCGGCATCGTCGAATTTTTTCTTATAGAAGGCGTTGTTCTTGTACGCGTGGCCGATGGACCACTTGAGCCGCTCGAGCTGCAGCTCCCTCATCTTTTTCAAAGGCATTGTTTCTATTTCTTTATTGAAATACATCGCGTCCCCCTGATTGGTATGTATTATGTCACGAATAAATCAGCGGTTTAATTCATGGCGGCGCCCCCGGGCGCCAGAATACACAATAGAGAATGTAGCGATCTTTTTTCAAGGAAAAAATATCGCACGATGCATCAAGTCAGCCGCACCGGGAAGCATGTCATGTTATTAGTATTGACATTGCGGCATTAGCATGATATCCAATCGGCCATGCGTGCAATAGCTCTTTCCCGGAGAGACATTACGATGAAAACGTCCAGAAAAATTGTTATCGCAGCCGTTCTACCGGCGGTCGTGCCGCTGGCGATACTTATCGCCTCGGTCATCATGAGCCCCTGGTGGGCCGGCAGCAGCCTTGCGGCAGCGCGGGGCCTGGAGCGGCCCCTTGCCATCGCCCACCGCGGCGCATCGTTTTACGCGCCGGAGCTGACCCTGCCCTCCTTCGCCCTGGCGCGGGACATCGGCGCGGACTACGTGGAGACCGACGTGCAGCGGACGCGCGACGGCGTGCTTATCAATTTCCACGACGACGACCTCTCCCGCACCACGAACGCGGCGGAGGTATTCCCCGGGCGGGAGAAGGACCCGGTCGGGAGCTTCACCTGGGCGGAGCTGCAGAGGCTGGACGCGGGGTCCTGGTTCAACAGGGAAAACCCGGACCGTGCGGTGAAGGGCTTCGCGGGAACG
>JAKJGD010000275.1 GCA_022704585.1 Spirochaetota bacterium
AAAACGGCGCCATCAGGAAAGGACGCTTCCGCCACCGCCTCATCGAAGACGACATTGAGCTTCCATTCTGCATGCTGATGACACTGGAGGACGTCACGGACTCCGGGGCCCCGGCTGAAGCGGTCCGGATGTACGAAAGGCTCTACCGCCATGTCATTGATGAAAGCACCGACTCGATCGCATTCCTGGACCGGGACGGGCAGGTACTGTTCATGAACGGGGCCGGCCTTGCCGGGCTCGGCGCGAGCCGCGGACCCTCCTCCGTCCGCTGCCATTACGCCGATCTGTGGGACGGCATTCACAGCGTTGCCGTCCGCGCGGCCGTCAAGCTTGCGTCCAACGGCTCCCCGGCCAGGTTCGAGGCGTTCAACGGAGAGCAAGAAGCTCCCCGGTGGTGGGAAATGAGGATCAACCCGATACAGGACGGTGACGCGGGCATAACGATGCTTGTAGCGGTTTCGCGGGAAATAACCGCTTTGCGGAAGGAAGAGGACCTGCGGCGGGAGCTCGAGAAGCGTCTCGAACACGAACCCGTTGATGGCGCCTTGAAAGCACGCGGTACCTGCATAGCGGAATCGGTCATCAACCATGACCGGAGCCGAATCGATTAATTACCGGAGTCAGTTATTTCCAGAAAAGAATAAAAGCAGTATATATTATGTGTACGCTATCCTCATCATAAACCGCATAACCCCCCAACGCGGTCGGAAGAAGGATAAGGATCTTCTTTCGGCCGCTTTTTTTTCTTCCAGAAACGCAAAGATCATAGAGTTGCCGGGGATGCGCCGGGAGTTATTTCCTTGAAGTATCCAGAAGCTCCTTCTTCCACCGGGATATATCCGAGGAGCGCTGCCGTGCATAACGATCAATCAGCTCAAGCCCTCCCTTCAGGGCGCTGATATGCTCCATTATTTCAGGCCGCTCGCGTTTGTATCGCTCCCTGCGGACTTTCAGCTTGTTGCCAAGAAGCGTGGAGCCGGCCACCAGGGATTTAACCTCTTCATCCTTGAGCACGACAAGCAGGAAAACGAGCGGCTGCCTGGTCTTCATCCATGCGAGCGTGTAGTAGGTCTTGTTCATGGCAATGATTTTTTCGGGCGATTTCCTGTTGAGGAGCAGCATGTCCGGGTTCGCCTTCGTGGCTATTTCGCCGGTCGGGGGCATGCGCACGCCGGTAACGAGAAGGGTGCCGCCGGTTTTCACGTCCACTACCCGGACCATTATTTCCATGGCGTCACCCGCATTCTCGACAGTTCCATAGATAACCACGTCAACCGGACCGGCGCCGGAGCGTTTTTTCAGGAGGCCAACGTCATACATGCCGGCCTGCTCAATTGCCGCGTTTTTGAGTATGCGCTCAAGCTCCGTCCGGGGGACCATCCTGAATTTACCCTTTTTTTCAAGGTATTCATAGAGCCTGCCGGAAATCCTTTTCCCCGCTGCTGATGCAGTCCAGTCCAGCAAGGTAAAATTAAACACTCCCGCTTTTTTATTGAGCAGCCGGATTCCCAGGGTATTAATATCATCCCCAAGCCTGGCAATCGCACGGTCCTCGCTTTCAGCGAACACGTCGACAGGGCGGTATACCGTTGTGGCGCAGCCGGTGTGGACAATGGCAGCCACGACCAGAAGCGGGAGCATTATACGTAATGTTTTCATGGATCAATCACCTCTTGATAGATAGCAGCATCGCACCGACACGTGCCGCATGCGACACTCCGGACAAACCCCTAGGCATGCGCGGGTGGGCAGCCCCGAGCTCCGCAGGAAAAAAGCATGTGGCTGATATATCTCCGAAACGACGCGCACGCATACTCTATTTTTTATATCACTTACTGTGTTGCCTCTTCCGATCGCCATGTTACAATAATTATCGGAAAGAGGGCGTGGCGTCATCAAGATGAGCACCGGTCAGCCGGCCGCCCTCCCGGCGGTCCCTGGCTCAACCCGGGCACGGCATCCCGCAGCAGGATCGCGGCAGGCGGGACATCCCGGTCCCGGCCGCTCACGCTGGAATCAGGGCGGGATCGTCGGCTCTTCGCCGCATCACTCTTTATCATCCTCTTTTTCGCCGGCCGTGTCTTCCTTATCCGTCCCGGTCGCATTTTTCAAAGTCGCGACCTTTTCCTTCTCGGCCCTCTTTTCGCAGAAATTGCACAGCTCGGTTATGTTCTTCAACTCGCGCGCCCGGGCAACGGTTCCCTCGAAAATTTCGTCCGTCACGTCCTTATTGATGGCATGGCAGTCCGAATAAACGTGGTATTTCGTGCCTGATTTTGTCCAGTACACAAAATTCCTACCTGTCAGATCCTCAACCCGCGCGGTTTGCTCGGCGTACTGTTCAACGGACGGGGGGTTAAAATCAATACCCGCAACTGCGGCGATCACCAGGGCGACACCCGCCACCCCGCCCAGAATCGCCTTCTGCTTTTTATCAAGGTTCTTGTTCGTCAAAACGACAATGACCAGGGGGAGAAAAGCGATGATGCTTATAAACGCGCCCAGCTGGTTCTGGATGAAGAACTTCACCGGCTCCTTTTCCGATGCGGGGTCCAGCCGGTTCGATTTCTTCCAGAGCATCGAGCCGATGATGGCGAAAACCATGTCCACCACGGTCAGACCTATCACCCAGACCATCATATTGGCGAGATCGGGCCTCTTCAGGAGTATGTAAATCGCGCCTGCCTCAAACCCTATGGCCAGCACCCAGCAGACGATCGCGATTATACGAAACCTGGTCGCTCTTGATTTGCTGTCTTCTGTCGGGACAAAGGTCCTTGTTCCGGATCCGGAAGACGTGTCCCCGCCATCCACCCTCGTTACTTTTTTTGATGTGCCCCTGTCTGCCATGACCATTCCTCCTTTTTTACATGCCGTACATCGCTCCGGCCGCGTATTCCGTCGCCGGTTTTCCCGCACAAAACAGAAAAGCGCCCCGCGTATCCCTCATCATGACGAAATCATTAATACCGCGGTTTATTAGTTGATTATCCATTCGGGCAATAGTGCATCATCCATCAGCTTAATTGGCAAGAAAAAAATAATTAAAATGCGCGCGCGACCGGGCATCATTTAAACATTGACAGCCAGCCGTTACTCTTTCATACTATTGCAATGACGTGAAACATCCTCAGGAGCGCACAATGATTCCAATCAGAAACCTTAACGACCTGACCACGGCGGAGCTGGGCCGCCTCTTCTACCGGTTCGGCGAAGACTTTACCGCTGTCATGATCGACACGGTCGTTCCCATCGTCAACGACGTGAAAAAGAAGGGCGACAGGGCCGTCATCTCGTACACGGAGAAATTCGACGGTGTGAAGCTGAATTCCGTCGTGGCCACACATGAGGAAATCGAGGCCGGCCGCCGCAGCACGCCGATCGACCTGTACGGCGCCTTCCTGGATGCGAAGCGCAACATCGAGGAGTTCCACCGGCTCCAGGTCAGGAGCGGCATCAGAAGCGAGCGGGAAGACGGCACCGTCCTGGGCGTGTTGCACCAGCCGATCGAGAGCGCCGCCATCTACGTGCCCGGCGGCAAGGCCTCCTACCCGTCCTCCGTGCTGATGGGCGTGGTCCCGGCACAGATTGCCGGGGTCGAGATCATCACCCTGATCACGCCTCCCGGCAGGGACGGCAGGCTCCCTGCGATCATCGGCGCCATTTGCAGCATGCTGAACATTGCGACCGTCGTCAAATCGGGCGGCGCGCAGGGAATCGCCGCGGCCGGGCTGGGCACGGAGAGCGTGCGCAAGGCGGACCTGATCGTGGGCCCGGGCAACATCTACGTAACCGCGGCCAAGACCTACCTCTTCAGCCTGGGCGCGGTGCAGATCGACTCCCTGGCCGGCCCCAGCGAGGTGCTCATCATTGCGGACGGACGCGCCAACCCGAAATGGGTCGCCTGGGACCTGCTCTCGCAGGCCGAACATGACGAGATGGCCATGGCCATCCTGCTGACTCCGTCGCGGGAGCTCGCGGAAAAGGTGCGGGACGAAATCGAGGCCGACCTGGCCTCCGGCCGCGGCAGGCACGCCATCAAGAAGGCGTCCATCGATAAAAGCGGGCTTATCCTGGTCGCGGACGATATCGGGGCCGCGATCGATTTCTCGAACCGCTTCGGGCCGGAGCACATGGAATTCATGGTGGAAAAACCGATGGACTACCTGGGGCGGATACGCAACGTGGGCTCGCTGTTCCTGGGGGACCACGCGCCGGTGGCGGTGGGCG
>JAKJGD010000276.1 GCA_022704585.1 Spirochaetota bacterium
CCCGCCAGGAGCTCGCGGTAGTCCGCGATCCTGTTTTCAGGCGGGATGCCGGCGTCGGCGCCGAACCGGTTCAGGCGCTCGCGATTGATGTCGCATGCATGGGTGACCGTTATACCGGCGGCCGAGGCGCCGCCGTAGTGCGTGCAGGGTTTGTAACGGAGCGGGTCCCCTTCAAGCAGGCACCCGATCCGTCCGCAGCCGATGAGCGCCGTGGTCATAGGATGGGCAGGTATTCCTGGATTTCGTAATCGGTGATGTACCGGTTGTAGCGGTCCAGCTCAAGACGCTTGTTGTCGATGAACCTCGTGAACGTGGGCTCGCCGAGCGTATCCTTCATGAGGGGGCTCGCCTCGAAGTAGGAAAGCGCCTCCTGCAGATGAGCGGGCAGGTACGGAACATCGGGCCCCAGCGGGCTTTTGCCGTCCAGGTCTTCCACCGGGTCGCCGAGCTGGTACTTCTCGTCGATCCCCTTGAGGCCGGCGGCCAGGACCGCGGAAAAGGCGAGGTACGGGTTGCACGACGGGTCCGGGTTCTGCAGCTCGATGCGCATCGCGTTCGGCTTGTCGGGCCTGCACTGCGGCACCCGCACGAGGGCGTTGTGGCTGGTGTTGCTCCAGGTCGCGCGCGTCGGCGACTCGAAGTCCTTGTGGAGCCGCTTGTACGAGTTTATCCACTGGTTGGTGAGGACGAAGAATTCCTTGCAGTGAGAGAGAAGGCCGGCAATGTAGTGCTCGGCTGTTTTTGAAAGGTGCGATGAACCGTTCTTGTCGAAGAACATGTTCTTGTCATCCTTGAAAAGGGACTGGTGGATGTGAAGGCCGGACCCGTTCTGGTTTGCCAGCGGCTTCGGCATGAAGGATGCGTAGATGTTGTTCAGCAGCGCGATTTCCTTGGTGATGAGCCTGAAGGTCATGATATGGTCCGCCATGGTGAGGGCGTCCTCGTGCCTGAGGTCGATCTCGTGCTGGCTGTGAGACCCCTCGTGGTGGGAAGAGATGACGTCGATGTCCATCTTTTCCAGGGTCAGCACCGTGTCCCGCCGGTAATCTACAGCGATGTCCAGCGGCGTAAGGTCGAAGTAACCACCGCGGTCGAGTATCTCCGGATTGGCCGAGTTCTTGAAGTAGAAAAACTCGATCTCGGGACCGATGTAAAAGGTGTATCCCTTCGCAGCGGCCTTCTGTAAATTTTTTTTCAATATGAAGCGCGAGTCCCCCTCGTACGGGGTCATGTCCATCTGGTGGATGTCGCAGATCATCCGCGCCACCGAGTCCTCCTTGGGACGCCAGGGGAGGATCTTGAAGGTCGAGACGTCCGGGATGGCGATCATCTCGCGCTCGTCCGACCGGATGAAGCCGTTCAGCGTCGACCCGTCAAAGCGCACGCCTTCCGTGATGGCGTCCTCGAGCTCGTCGATCGTGATCGCGAAGCTTTTCAGAAACCCCAGTATATCGGTAAACCAGAGGCGTATGAATTTTACATTGCTGTCATGCGCGAGTTTCAGCACGTATTCCCTGTTTTGATCGATAGCCATGAATTACTGCTCCTCGTAGTGGTGGCACCTCTGCCCCGCGGACCGGGGCAGGCGTCCGTCACCAGTTCATGAAAATAAGCACGATGAATAGAATAAGTATTACCGCCAGGAAGGCCATCATGATGATGGTGCCCCTGGTCATCCCTGACTTTTTCCCCGGAGCCGCGGCCCCGGCTTTTTTCTGGGCGGCGCCCCCGAGCTTCTTCGTGAGGAGGCCGTCGGTCAGGGGGTCATAGAGCTTGAGCTTCACCTGCTTTTCCGCTTCCGTGAACTTGCCATATATACCGGGCGCGATCAGGGCCAGGATGTCGGTGGGGTTGTTCTTGCCGGCGCCGCCCTTTATGTCGATGACCTCGGCTGCGGTCGGCAGGATCTCGTTCTCCTGGCGGAGGTTCAACTGGTCTATGAAGTAGTTGGCCCGGTCAGACGACGGTTGTATGTAGACCAGCAGCTTGTCGCTGATCCGGAGCTCGTACACCGGTTTTCCCTTGACCGGGGCGACGATCGGCTTGACCGGAAGTATGACCGCGTCGTCCTCCACGCCGAAGCCTGCGCCCCCGCCGGATTCCACGGGGGCGGGTTCCTCGTTCTTCGGGGCGCCCTCCAGGGCGGTCCGGTAATCAGACTGGGACAGCTCCTGTATGGCGGTTTCAAGAATGAGGTTCTTGTCGTGGATGATCCTGTTGACCAGGTCGAACAGGATCACGTCCATTGCGTTGTAGTCGTATTCGCATACGTGATCGTAGAGGAGGGTAATCGAGTTCATCTGTTCGGAGAACTTTTTGAACTGGTCCATGATCGAGGACGTCATGGTGGCGTTAAAATTGCCCTTCCACTTGACGTTCGATATATATTCCCGGTACTTCGTCCAGTCTTCATGGGGTTCGATGTTATACAGGTCTGAATAGGTCGAAACCACCGCGTTATAGGAGTCGAAATTCTGGTTGCTCTTGAAGATCAGGATAAACTGCCCGTACAGGCTGAGGGACGCCGCCTTGAAGCGCCCTTTTATTATCATGATATCGTCTCTGATCTCCCTGAAATCCTTCGGGTCATCTTTCATGAGAATATCCGTATAGTTTTTGGTTGTCGGATGCCGTGCCCGTGTGTATAATCCGCTTAAATCCTGTTTGTGTCAATATAAAAATAACAGCTGCAGGGCTTAAAAAAGCCGGGCCGCTCTGCGCGGGCCAGTACAGGCCGGGCAGACAATTTTTACACTTTTAACGACATAATAAGAATAAAAAATATTTGATTTACGGTGGGTCTGTACGATATATATAGTGTATACATAGTGGTTGAGGGATCCCTCTCCGCTGCCATTGGCGTACCGGCATCATTGATGCAATCGGCCATTTATTATGCCATAACTTTTTACAGGGGAACAGAAGGCATGAATACACCACTGACAAAACGGTCACTTCTCCTTGCAGTAGCGCTGGTATTGCTGCCGGCTGCCGTTTTTTCGAGCCACGACCAGACGAGCACCGAAAGAATACTGAAGGAAAACAAGGAATTCGTCGAGTTCATCAACATCAGCGTGACCAATTTCGCCGGTGGAAAGAAAGAGGACTTCAAGAAAATCTATGAGAAGCATTTCAATGCTGACATTGCCTACCTCCAATCCGATTACAAGCGTGCGTTCGAGCGGGTCTACACGTCCCAGGGCGAGATGGAAGGGCTTTACCGGAACATGGTGAAGGAATATTACCTGGAAGACTCGAAATCGATCCTTGACAGGCTTGCTCCCGGGATCATACGTTCGAAGAGCGCCCGGGCGCGGCTCTACCTGACCCTGGGATACCGGGACCGGACAGTAAGCTGGGTCCATTATACCGTGGGCGACGCCTCCAATCCGAAGCTCTATTCCTACAAACTGTACAAGTATGTCGACGCGATCAAGATGGCGCGCCGCGCCAAGAGGTTCGCGTTCCTGGCTCTGTTCGAGAGCCAGCCCGTCGAGGTCAAGAAAAAGATATACAACCAACTGTGCAAGACCGAGCGAGACTCCGGCAACAAGTTCATGGGACGGTTCATCGACCTGAACGAGCAGGACTATATAACCGAGATCGCGAAGGACTATGAAACGTATCAGAAGGCCGAGGACGCCTCTGTCGACAAGTCGGGCGCCAGGCCCACGGACCCCACGTTCGAAAAGAAAGTTGAAAGGCGGGTCCGCTTCAGGAACGAGACGAAGGCCGCCCGCTACCTGCTGAACGGGGAGTTCGACCAGGCGGAAGACCTCATGAGGCCTTACATCGAGGACTTCAACTTCAAGATAATATTCGCCACCTTCGATGTTCTCACCGCGGCCGAAAAGGCCGGCGGAGCGAAGGGTGAAGCGATCGATTATGAAAAATACAAGGTCCACCAGGTCGACAATTATTCGCGCTTTTCAAACAAGTCGATCCTGGATGAAGTCATAGACATGGTCAAGGTCGAGGACGATATAACCGTCAAGGGTGAGGGAACAAAACCCGACGGCGGGACGAAACCCCCTGAAGAGAAGGGAAGCGGCGGCGAAGGAAAGGTGGAAGGCAAGATCGAGTAGCCGGCGATACAGCCCACCTCTGCCGCGGGAGCCGGGTCCAGGCCCCTGACCGCGGCGGCAACAGCGGGTCATGCCCGGTACAACCGGCATGGCCCGTTTGTTTTTACGGGCACCGCAGGTCGCGGCCGCGCCGGGCG
>JAKJGD010000277.1 GCA_022704585.1 Spirochaetota bacterium
ACCGAAGAATCGACCCCGCCGGAGAGACCGAGTAGAACGGTACCGTCGCCAACCTCTTTCCGTATTGATTCCACCGATGATTCGATGAAGGATTCCATGTTCCAGGACGGGCTGAGACCGCATATCCCGAAGAGGAAATTTTCCAATATCTTCTTTCCGTTGACGGTATGGTACACTTCTGGATGGAACTGCACCCCGTAAATTTTTTTCTCCTGATGCTCGATCGCCGCTACCTCGGCATTATGGGATGACGCGATCAGGGTGAATCCCGGTGGCGGTGACGTCACCTTGTCCCCGTGACTCATCCAGACCTGCTCCTTCTGCGCAAGCCCCTTGAAAAGCATCGACGAGCCCTGGATGTCGATCATCGCCCTTCCGTATTCCTTTGACTGGGCCCCATCGATGCCCCCGTTGAAAGCACGTACCACCTGGTAGAGCCCGTAGCAAATGCCCAGAATGGGGATGCCCAGCGAAAAGATCTCAGATGCCGCATGCGGAGCATCCTTATCGTACGTGGAGGACGGCCCGCCTGACAATATGATCGCCGCAGGCTTTACCTTTTTAATTTCCTCCAACTGATAATAATAAGGAACGATCTCGGCGTATACGTGCAGCTCCCGAATTCTCCGCGCTATGAGCTGTGTGTACTGCGATCCGAAATCGAGTATGACTATCCGCTCATTTGGTAACTGGACCCGGTGCTCGATCATGCGTCATCCCCTGCTGTTCTTGATATACTCTTTATAACCGACTTTCTGAAGCTGTTCGTTCCGGGCAGTGACTTTCTCCGCCAGCTCACTACGGTATTTTTCGAGCCGCTCTGCGCAGGTGGAGTCGGACAGGGCCAGTATGCTCACGGCGAAAAGAGCCGCGTTTGTTCCGCCGGCTTTTCCCGTTGCCATGGCCGCCACCGGGATGCCGGCAGGCATCTGTATTATCGACAGCATCGAGTCAAGGCCGCCGGCCAGGGTTGTCTCCACCGGGATGCCGATGACCGGTAGCATTGTATGCGCCGCCACGACTCCGGGGAGATGGGCTGCCCCGCCGGCCGCGGCGATAATGACTTTTAGACCGCGCTTCGCCGCTGTTCCCGCCCACTCCTTCGTCTGTTCGGGCGTCCTGTGGGCCGACGATATGATGATTTCGAATGGAATATCGAACTGCTCCAGGATCTCAAAACATTCCCTGATTTTCGGCAGGTCAGAATCGCTTCCCAGGATGATACCCACTTTCGCCATGGCCGGCTCCTTGGTTGTAATAATGGATCGCGTCTATACGGACAGTAAAGAAAAACAAAAAGTCCGAATCAGTGCAATTTGTCAATTATGAAATAGTTGTTTCTGGACCGTTTTTATATGAATACCCGGATGCCCGGCACGATAATCTACTTGACTGGTTTTATCGACGTGCAATACTTAATATCGGATGCCTGATCTGTCATTATGCCGCCTCCGGAATTCCGGATGTGCCATTCCAAGGTAAAGTACCACTGCAGATGAAATACGCTATACTAATTTTTTTCGCAGTCTTAATCATATTCATATTCATATTAATTAAATCAACTTCTTTTCATGCCAGGATACGAAAAGCAGAGGAATATCTCGAGGATGACCAGGTCAGCAAAGCCAACGAAATCGTGTCAAAGATCCTTGAACGCAAGGGAGATTATGTGCCCGCGCGCTACATCCGGGCGCTCATTCTGATGAAACAGGGCCAGTATCTTCTGGCGGTATCAGAATTCAACGCTATCCTATCCATCCAGAATTTCAGCAAATACATCAACGAAATCGACGTTCATTACCATCTTGCGCGCCTGTATGGCGATACCAAGAACTTTCCGAAAGAGATCGAAGAATACCGGATAATTCTTTCCTTCAATCCGGATGATCTCGTCTCAAATCACCGGATCGGTCACGCCCTGTACCAGAAAAAGGATTACAAGAAGGCGCGTGAGCATCTCTTCAAGGCGATAACCCTTGATTCGACCCTTACCGATGCCTACCTTCCGCTCGGCATATCCTGCTTCAACACCGCCGAATATGAAAAAAGCGAAGAATATCTCCTGCAATCCCTCAAGATTGCCGGCGACCACAGCGAGGCCCAGTTTCACCTGGGGCTGATTTACCAGATGAAAAAAGATTTCAAGAACGCGCTCTATATGCTCGAGAACTCGAAAAAGGACAGAAAGTATTTTCTCGGCAGCCTCTACAAGACAGGCGAGATATACTTTCATCTCGAAGAGTACGATACCGCCATTGACGTGCTGGAACAGGGCCTCTCGAACCTCAAGGAAAAAGACGAGGAATCGCTGGCATACCGGTATCTGCTCGCCGAATGCTACGAGCACCAGAACAAGATCAAGGAAGCCTTTTACCACTGGACGAAAATCTCCGATGAAAACCCCACCTACCGGGGCACCAGGATCAAGCTCGAATCGTACCAGGAAATACTGCTCAATGAAACCCTGATGACGATGTTCACGGCGTCTCTTGAATCCCTGCAGCCGACCATTGCGGAGATGATTTCCGGCCTCAATTACAACATTATCTCCAAGGACCGGATCAGCGCCAATGAATACCAGTACAAGTCCTATAACATAAAGCGGATAAACGAACCGCCCATACTTATTTATTTTCACCGGACCACGCGTGAAATTACAGAGGACAATCTCAATGATCTCCAGAAGCGGATCGGCCAGGAGAAATGCAAAAACGGCATCTATATAACAACGTCAAAATTCAGCATTCGGGCCAAGGCGGTCGCACAGTCGAAAATGATCGAGCTGTACGACTCGGAATATATCAAGCGCATTATCGAGCGAATCCAATCAAGAAAGCGGACCAAGTAGCATTATGAAAAATTTATTTATCTTCACCGGCACGTGCCTGTTTTTTCTCGGCATCATCTCAAGCGGATGCTCGGTCGACCCCGACGCCCGGTTAAACCGTGCGATCGACCGGTTCATCGAAAAAGAGCCGGGAGCCCTCCGGGACCTCGAAACGGACTTCATCAGGTATGCGTCTGTCGACTCCATTGAAGGGGAGGACCTTAAGACAAACGGGACGCTCCTGTACCGTCTCTCGGACGGCAGCGCAAAGGTCGTGTATCCAAATCGTCTCACCCTTGATCTCACGGGGGACGGGAATATCACCCAGGTCGCGGCAGACGATTCGTATGCCGCGATTACCGACGGGATCCAGCTCGGAATTTTCAGCGGCTCCGGCTCTCACCTTCGCGATGAATCGGTCGGGGACGCAAAAAGCCCGGTCCGGGCCCTCGCGATCGATGGCGACAGTCTTCTGTATTACAGGAATTCACGGGTCTATCGTTATGACGTTACCGGGAACATGAGCACGCAGGCTTACAAGGAGACCTTTCCCTCGCCCTATACCAGTTTCTACAACGCACGTATTGAAAAAAAGGGGAAGCTTCTCAGCGTGCTTGCCGGCATTGCCGGCTCATACAGCTTCTCAATCGTCGATGCAGGAACAGGCTCTGTTTTATTGAAGAACCTGGTCATGTCGTCTTCGCGCTATTTTATGAGCGACAAGGCTGTCTACTACATGGCAGGCAGCTCGGGCAAATGGGAGCTCACGCGATTCGACCTCTCCTCAAAGACCAAGAAATCGCTCGCCCGCTTTACCGACCTGGTGGACATTGAGCCCGCGGCGTCAGGGTACGTATGCGAGACGAGCGAGGGTCTCTGGACCGCGCTGTACGGGAAGGACAGAACGCGCATCCCTTTCCCGTACGAGCTTGCCGGCTCTTACAGGGGCAGGGTACTTCTGCACTACAGGGGCGCCTATTATTTCATGGATATGGGACGGCTCAATGATGGTCTGGGCAGGGTGCTGGACAGGGTGCCGGAATTGAAGCCCCTTCCCTCCCCCTGAGAAGGTGCGTATTAATATGCATTTTATCTGACTGGGTAGGGTTTAATGGATTGGCCAACTATCTTTCTTTAAACAAGAAACGAGCAATCGATTTCATACGTCTTATGGCAATTTGCTGTCACAACAGGAAAAATTTAATGAACCTGTTGCTCATCTAAATGAAGCAGTAAAGCTCTTGAATACTGCTCCCCTGAATTTTTTTCAAGAGATTTTCCCTAAATCAGGGGTACACTTTGGGGGGGCAGGTTATCGGGTTATTTTCACATTCAGTGTCACGCTTATATTTTTTGGTAACGTCAATAATTTTTCGC
>JAKJGD010000278.1 GCA_022704585.1 Spirochaetota bacterium
AATGTATCGATCCCGCCGCAAGCACGATCAGTATGAACAGACCGCTGATCCCGGAATACACGTACAGAGCCCATCGGGAGAACTCTCCCGGGTACAGCTCGCGCAGAAAATAGCAGAACGCCACTGTCCCGAGTATTACCGAAACGTAATCCGTCTTCGACACAAGCTCGAACGGAAGCCAGGGATACGCTAATACCAGAAGGCGCTCGCTCACTACAAAGTTCCTGAATCCCATGAAGAGGCAGAGTATGCCGAAGAACAGGGGCGCACGGTCCCGGCGGTAGAGGAGGAAGAGGATTACATAGTATATGCCCATGATGATGAGAATGCCGGCGAGCAGCGCGTCCGCCGCTCCGCTACGGACATGGGCGGTGCGCACGTCCTTCTCGCTGCCGATCTCGATGGGGTACCATATCCCCCCGTCGCGGTGATGGTAGTTCGATACCTGTACGACAAGCTCAACGGTGCCGCCGCCAGCCGGGAAGAGGGCCACTCCCGGCAGGAACATGGGAAGCGACGTTTCCTCGCTTTCTCCCACGCTGCCGTTGGCATATATTTCGCGGCCGTCAACGAAGATGCGGAACGCCGTGCCCATGTCAAACGTATGCAGGGCCATCATTCTCTCGCCGTCGCCCACCGCGACCCTCAGCCGATATGTTGCATATCCCCGGTTACCGACCACAGCACCCCCGGCTTTGAAGCCGTTCCATTTGCCCGGTACTTTTATGTAACCCGACATCTCGCCGGCCGCAGCGGCCGCGAAGTCAGCGGGAGAAACCAGCTTCCCCCAGTAGAACTCCCATTCTCCATTCAGGGGGATGGGTCCATCGGCATCAAAGTCCCATGACGAGGCATCCAGCTCCCCCCTGGATGCTGTCGGCTGTAACGTACGCGTATCCTTATTACATGAAAAGACGAAGACGGCCAGTATGAGTACCGCGGCTGTCGTCATCGCGAAACGACCCAACGGTCCGATCGTTCGATAATTCATCCCCCCTCCTTCCGGTCCTGAGCAGCCATCCCCGGCACCACCCGTGCCGCTACCGTCCCTTAATCCCATGAACTGGAAACACGTTATACTTCAGATAAGCAACCATATCCCGGACATATTCCATGCACTGGTCCTTCAGGTTTCCCGATACCACGTACGGATTGTCCCGGAGCGTTCCGGACTGTGCCTCGGGTCCGTACATCATGCCGCCTATCAGGCCGGCGTATGCATCCATCGGCTCAATTCCGCACAATGCCGCCCACGCAAGGGTCCATAGGGCGGCCGTCTTGTAGACATTATAGCCCCCGCCGCCGGCAACCAGGAGCTTCGGCGACATCCTGTCGATGATTCGTATTGCCCGCTCATACCCCATGCTGGTGAGGTTCAGGTGCCCCAGCGGGTCATCACGGTGAGTATCGGCACCGATTGTCGCCACCACGATATCGGGCCGGAAAGAATCGATAAGGGGCGGCACCACTGCGTCAAAGGCATAGAGAAATACTGCATCGTCGCTCCCCTGCAAAAGCGGGATATTAACCGTATAGCCTTCCCCCGGACCTTCGCCGATGTCCTCGACAAATCCGGACCAGGGATATATGGAAAGCCCGGACTCATGTATCGAGATGCACAGGACGTCGTCCCGGGCGGCGAATATGTCCCGGACACCGTTGCCAAAATGAACGTCTATGTCAATGTAGGCGACCCTGTGCCCGCGCCGCGTCAGCTCCTCGATCGCTACCGCCAGGTCATTGATATAGCAGAATCCTTCCGCGTGGTCCGCTCCGGCGTGGTGAAATCCCCCCAGCGGATTGAAAACCATCCGGGCACCGCCCCCGTCGATAAGGCGGGCGCCAAGAACGGTCCCGCCCGTTACAGCCGAACAGAAATCGTAAATACCCGGAATGGCGGGATTGTCTTCGGTACCCAGTCCGGCCCCAAGCATATCCATCGAGAATTCAGTGTCTTCCTTCCCGATGCTTTGTAAAAGCTCGATATACCTCCGTTCATGCACCAGGCAGAGCACTTCCTCCCGGACCGGCTCGGGTGCCATAACCCGCTGGTCCGTCTCATGTATAAGTGTATACCGGGAAAGAAGATCCATCATCTGCCTGGCCCTACCCGGTTTAAAGGGGTGTTCGGGACCGAAATCAAAACTTGCGAGGCTGTCTGAATATATCAGAACATTGCGCGGGGAGACGCCGTTTTGTGCAGTTTCATCCATAGCGCACCATAGCCAGGACCAGGGTCCCTGTACTGATCATAATTTGCAAACACAGCATAAAAATCAATTACAATTTATCAGCTGCAGGAATGGCGGGGGAAAGACCCGTGTAGCCTTTTCCACCATCGCGGCAGCACAACCGTCAGGGCCTGTTCTTCTCACCGGTGACAAACACGATCGCACCCCTGCTCACGAGCTCCTCAAACCCGGGGTCCCTGGCTTTCAGGGCAGAAGCGGGCAGCGGCAGCTCCCTGGAATAATCAAGCGAGAAAAGGCGGTCAAGATCAATGATGTAGGAGAGATGGACTTCGGCAAGCTTATCCTCGATGAAAACGGACATGCTTTTTCGATCGATGGAATATGTAGCAAAATAATGGCTCCAGGTGTCATCGAACAGCACCGGGATACCTTTTTCATCAAGCACCGACATCGTCTCGGAGATATTCTCCGAATGAACGCGAAAATTATTGTCCGCGCCTTTATTCCCGGCGCCGACAAGGTGGAGGCAGCGATATCCGTGATCCGGGATGCCGAAATCATCACGGAATGCGGTAAGTATGTCATCTATCTGCCGGCGAGCGCTTTTTTTGGCAATTATCCCGGGCTCCCGCTCTCGCGCTATCATGATATGATTGGCTGCCAGGATATATTGATCTCCCCGTGCAACGAATACCGTGGAAATGCAGGAACCCAGGACCAGTGACAACGTCTGGCCACTGGATATGAACCGCACCTCGTCCGGTCCGGGTAAAACATATTTCTCCTGCGAGAGCTGGAACATGGACGTCCGCGTGATTTTCAATTTCGGCTACGCTATCAGACGATGCCTTTTTTTTCCAGTATTTTATTTTTTCATCCGATCAATAGCAACATGGCTGCGCGAGACCAGGATATATCGGGCAACAGTCCGCCACTGCCATACTCCGCTCCACGCGACAAAAAGCTTGAAGAATTTACCGGTCTGCGCCACAATAATTCAGAACGATTCTCGATACGGAGGCGCCCCCATGAATGACAACAAACCGGTTTATGCATTGAATCTTTTCAACATTGTTAACATTGAAGAATACCTGGAATACTCGCGCCGCTCCGCAAAAGAAGTGGCGTCTCACGGCGGCAGGGTTCTAGCGCTTGGCAGGTTCAGGGAATCAGTCAGGGGGGATATCGAACCGCGATCAGTGCTCATCCTGGTTGAATGGCAATCGCGGGAAGCATTCAGGAACTATCTCGACGATCCGGCACTCTCGGACCTGCACCCTCACCGCGAGCGTGGAGCGTCGCGCTATATCTGGCACCTCTTCGACCGCCTTGACGATCTCCGCCCGCTACTGAAAGTCACCGCGTAATACGATCGGAGATTTCTTCGCGCGCGGCCGAAAACTCGTTGCGCCCATTACAAAATGAAGCCGCCCGAAGGCGGCTTCATTTGATTTCTTGAAGTAAATATTCCTGTTAACGCTTAGTAGCCTTTCGCTTTCAGGTCAGCCACTATGTTAACGAAATGACCGGGAGCGTTGAAACCCGGGGTGATGCCAAACAGCATGTCGACAGCTGCAAGGTGGTTCACGCCGGCGCCAAGCCACGAAGCGCCTTCGATAACGCCGCGGAAGTTGCCCCACTTGGCCGAGGTTACAGCAACCAGGCCGTCATTCTCGCCCTCGATTTTTTTCTGGATCGGCCACGTAAGAGCGAAGAGACCGGCGCCCAGGTAGCTTTTCACGCGGTAGGCGTAGCTCTGGTAATAGACCCCTGTTTTATTCGGCGTTGCCGGGTTGAATACATTGATCATGTAGTCCCGGGCGAGGTCCTTCAGGTTCTGAATCGTATTGGGGTTCTGGTCGCCCATGATAACAATGACAAGGGCGTTCAGGATATCGGCGGTCACGGGTACTTTTTCGCAGATCTTGAGAACCAGCTCGGCGATGCTGCTGCCGCGGTGGGGACCGGCGATGCTGGTATGGCTTGCTACCATCGGGGACATGCCGAGG
>JAKJGD010000279.1 GCA_022704585.1 Spirochaetota bacterium
TGAGCAGGCCGACAAAGGACTCAAAACCTTTCTTCAGCACGGGCCCTTCAACGGTGATCCCGTTGAGCGGGTTAGGCCTGTCGAGCACGAAGAGCTCTATTCCTTTCCCGTGAATAGCCCGCAGGAAAAGAACCAGCGTATTCAGATAGGTGTAATACCGGGAGCCGATGTCCTGTATGTCGAACAATATGCAGTCAATATCGTCGAGGTGGGAATCAAGCGGTGCCAGGGATTCCGGAGAATCGCCGTAGAGGCTTACGACCTTGAAGGGGATGTCCGAAGCCGGGGAGGCAACCTGGTCCTGCTCCGTGCCGAACAGCCCATGCTCCGGTGAAAAGATCGTGCATATTTCTATTCCCGCAGACCTGAGAAGGTCCCACCCGTATTGGAACCCGTCCGCTACGGATGTATGGTTCGCTATTAATCCGACTCCCCTGCCCCTGATCGTTTCGGGTTTCGCCAGAAGCCTTTCAAGACCGGTACGCATCATAGATCACTTCCGGCGCTCCTGAAATAATTACTTTGAATCTTTCTTATTCTTTCGGTAATTTCCCGTCCGGGCTCAACCGGTCTATTATATCCGGAAGCATCTCTTTCAAAAACCTGGAAGACTGCTCGACAGGTATGCCGGCCTGACCGGCAAGCGCCTCGAGCTTATCGTTGCCAAGAGCTTTCTTGATCTGGTCTATAGAGATCGGTTTGTTTTGCCCTGTGCTGATCCATGATGACACGATGTCTTCAAGCCCGCTGTCTTTCAGACTGCCTAAAATTTTTGCAAGACCATCTCCCTTTAAAAGGTCCATGACCCCGTCCAGAAGCCCCTTGTTGGCCCCTTTCTGATTGCCAACAGCTCCGGCCACTTCGCCAAGTATATCCATTAATCCCATGTGACGCCCCCATCTTTTTTGTTCTGCAATGAAGCGCTGTCCCCGCCTCTGATTGCACGTGTGATCTCCAAATGAAAAAGCCGGCCCTGTATGCGCCGGCCCGTACCGATCATGAGTAACGGAATTAATCGACGAACTTGAAAGACAGCCGCAATTTGATGCGATAGGTGAGCTTGCCGTTGTCGACGCTGATGTCCATCTCCTTGACTTCGGCGACCCGCAGTTCTTTAAGGGTTTTGGATGCCATCTCGATAGCGTTTCTCGAAGCGTCTTCCCATGATTTCTCGCTGGTCCCAATTATCTCGACAACCTTGTAAATGCTATTCATACGCAACCTCCCTCTGATGTTCTCACTCTTATATATGTTGTATATTTAACACCAATACCCTTAAAATGTGCATTTCATTACGTGACATTTCAAGAATTATTTGGTGTATTGACAGAAAATTGCGTTATTTTTCGCATACTGGTTCTATCGACAGGCTGCCGCCGCCGTTCGCACCCCCCTTCTCTGTCTGCCGTTACGCCTTCACCAGGTACACGACGTCATGCTCGCGTACGCGGTCCTTGACCTTGATCCCGATAGACGCACCCTTGTCAGCGGTTGTGACCGACGCATGCTCAATCTGCATGGAATCGATCTGCTGCTGAAAGTCAGTGCTGGAGCCATGAATGTGTATGGTGTCGCCCACCTTGAGAGAGCCATCGGTCAATTCGATCGCTGCTACGCTCGGCTTGGCGAAGAACTTAACCACGATACCGATTTTTTCATCTTCCATAACCGGCCTCCTTAATTAAAATGCTGTTATCCATATAACCTCTAACGCGAAAAAGTCAAGAAAATAACATCTCCTATTTTATCTTGACGGATGCGGTAACCATGTTATATAAATGGCGAAAAGATGAACCAATTATCAATAAAATCGGTAGCTGCTGTATTATTAATAATTCAGGCACTGGCGGCTGCCAGCTGCACCAGCGGCAGGATACAAAGGCTGATAAAAAGCCAGAAGCTGGTTGGCGTTAATCTCTCGGGCTATGACTTCTACAACCTCCGGCTGCCTGAAATCAACCTTACCAGGGCCCGGCTTGTCAGAACTTCGTTCACGTTCTGTAACATGAGAAGCGCCAGGCTGGTGAATGCCGATCTGAGGCTGGCGGACCTGAGCGCGACTGACCTTAGTAAAGCGGATCTCCGTGGTGCAAACCTTCGGGGAGCGAAATGCCATAACGCGATATTCAGGGAATCCGTGCTGATCGACGCGTATTTTTATGATGCGGACCTGAGCGGTGCAGATATGAGGGACGCCATCATGGTTTCAGATGCGCCTGTTGACAATAGCGCCGTACCTGCCGGGGCCCACCCTGACGAAGCAACCAACTACGCGCATTTCAGAAACGCGGATTTCTCCGGCGCAGCCGTAAGCTCCCGCTGGAAAACCTTCATAAAGATGCAGGGCGTGAGAAATTACGATAAAATAATCTGGGCCAAATAAGCGCCTCAGAACGGAAAATTGTACCCGGTAATCTTCAATCCGTCCCGGAGGGCGATGATATCATCCTGGAGGCTCTTGTTTACGGGTACGCCCCTGTCCTTCCTGTCCAGCCATGCCAGGTATTCCTTCTCGCCTGCGGTATAAATCCTCTCCTGGCCCGGCATTTTTTTCGACGCGCGCAGCTCCCTTAAAATGTCGCCGGCCGTCTTCTTGAAATCCGCCGGATCAATGAAGTGCGAAATATCGATCGCGATAAAAAAATGACCCAGTGGATACGGTATTTTCTTTCCACCGTCAAAGCCGGACAGCATCTTGAGGAAGCTGCCGGCCTGCAGCGCCGCGCAGAGAATCTCGACGACCGTGGCATAGCCGTATCCCTTGTACCCGCCCCCGTCCTCGCCGATGCCGCCGAGCGGAGTGAGCGCGGCGGTTCCGTCGATGAGCTGTTTCAGCGCTTTGTTCGCGTCGGTCGTGGATTTGCCCTCGTTGTCGATGACCCATCCCTCGGGCATCGTCTTGCCCTGGCGCGCGTAGACCTCGATCTTGCCGCGCTGGGTGATGGACGTCGCGCAGTCTATGACAAAGGGAAAGTCCTCGTCCGTGGGGATGCCGAACACGAGCGGGTTTGTCCCCAGCATGTTCTCGATTCCAAAAGTGGGGGCTATGCTCGGCCGGGCGTTGGTGCCGGTAATGCCGATCATGTTCTGGTCGGCCGCCATGATGGTGAAATAGCCGGCTATCCCGTAATGCGTCGAGTTCCGGACCGCGACCATCCCCATCCCGAATTTCTTCGCCTTGTCTATCGCCATCGCCATGGACCGCTTACCGATGACATGGCCCATGCCATTATGCCCGTCCACTACAGCCGTTGCCGGGCCGTCTTTCACGACCTCGAACGCCGTCGTCGGAGAGAGTATCCCGTCCTTGATGCGATCGATGTATATCGGCTTGAGCCGGTTGATTCCATGCGAATCGATACCCCTTTTGTCGGAGGTTATGAGGATGTTAGCGCAGATCTTTGCGTCTTCTTCAGGAACGCCGACTGCCTTGAGCGCGTCAGTCATGAACCGCTCCATGGTATCGAAATCTATCCACACAATTTTTTCAGGCATGGCGCCCTCCTCAATCCTATATTTGCCGAACAGCCGGGCCATACATACTCCCGCCGCCCCTGCCGCGCAAGCGGGAATCTTCGGCGGCAGCAAAAAAAGTTGTCCCCGCCAAAGCGGGGACAACCGTTTGTTACATGGTGATCGGCCTTCCTATTGCTTTTGTTCGCCGCCCGCAAGACGCTGGTATGATTTATATCTCCAGCGCGCATTATCTTCGGCCGCCTTGAAAAGATCCGCCGCTACGGCAGGAAACTCTTTCTTCAGCGAGGTATACCTCACCTCGCCCTGCAAAAAATCCTGGAACTTGGCCCAATCCGGCTCTTTCGAATCGAGAGTAAAGGGGTTTTTCCCTTCTCGCTCGAGAAGCGGATTGTAGCGGTACAGGTGCCAGTAGCCGCATTCCACGGCGAGCTTGCTCTCCAGATGGGACTTGCCCATGCCGGCGCGCAGGCCGTGGTTGATGCAGGGTGAATAGGCGATTATGAGCGAGGGCCCCGGGTACGCCTCCGCCTCCTGTATGACCCTCAGGGTCTGGGCCTGGTTGGCCCCCATGGCGACCTGCGCAACATAGACATATCCGTACGACATCGCCATCATTCCCAGGTCCTTCTTTCTGACCCTTTTACCCGAGCTGGCGAACTTTGCGACTGCCGCAGTAGGTGTCGACTTGGACGACTGGCCGCCGGTGTTGGAGTATA
>JAKJGD010000280.1 GCA_022704585.1 Spirochaetota bacterium
GCAGCGGTGAAGCCGGCGCCAAGGGCGTTGTACAGGGCTATGAGCGGCAGCATGAGCGCCAGGTTGGCAGCCGGGCCGCCCAGCGAGAAGATGATCCTCTTGTATACCGGGATCCGGAAATAGTCGTTTTCATCTGCTGTCGCAGGGAGCACGTAGCCGCCCAGGGGCACGAGCGAGAAGCGGTACTCGGTATCGCCCGATCTTTTTTTCCAGAGCGCCGGGCCAAACCCGACCGAGAAGGTCTCAATCCCGATGCCGACAGCGCGGGCTGCCAGAAAATGCCCCAGCTCGTGTATGAGTATCAGCAGGCCGATGATAAAAAGAACGGCTATGTAATTCATGAATCCCCCGGGTCCGTATTATCGGATTGTGAGAATAAAACACGCCTGTTTTGTTACAACATATTTTTTTATGTTTAGCACGGCCGCGCCGTCCGGCGCGGCCGTAGCGGCGATCAATCGCTGTGGTCCTTGCCTGACGTGTCAGGCGCTTTAGAGAAGACTTTCGCTTTCTCCATGATCTTTTCCGCTGTCCAGTCCGCGGGGTTTTCCATGCGTTTTGCCTTGGGGCCCAGGTCGTAGGACTTGGCTTTTAAGATTGCCTCAATGCCGAGCGGCGCCGTGTCCTTCGAGTTGAGCACATTGACCATCATGCCGTACACGAAGTCCTCGACGCGCTTCGCCATCCGGTCCCGGACGTCGCGGGGAAGGCCAACGAGCTTGTTCTCGAAGGGGAGGTTCAGTTTTTTGAAGTCCCCTGCCTTCAGCGATTTCTCGGCCGCGTATTTGACCATCTCGTCCCACATCTCCTCGGTGACGCCGGCGCCCGGTACCTTCTTGAAGTTCTTGTTCGCGTCCATGATGGCGTTGCCGTAGTCGTTCACCTCGAGGCCCCAGGATATCATCTGGAGCGCGGTGGCCACGTTGGCTTTCGTGGTATTGGTCTTCTGCGCGATCTGGCGGAGCCGGTCCGAGCTGTTGCCCGAGGTGCCGTGCTGGGCGCCGGACACCTTGTACTTCTCGATCGCCTTGTGTATCTGCGCGGTCAGGTCCACCTGTATGCCCGCGTCGCTCTCCTCTATGCCGTGGGTGGTGCCGTTGTTCAGCGCGATCCAGTCCGGGGAAATGTCGTGCGCGTTGAGCCCCTGGATCAGGAAGAGCGCCTCCTCCGGCGTGGAGAGGCCCTCCTTGCCCTTGATCTCGCCCACCTCGGTCTCCAGGCCCGCCCATTTCGGCACGAGCGGGTTCAGCTCTATGCTGGCCAGGAGGTTTTTGTCGTCCGGCAGGTGCGACGCGTCGATCGCGATCGAGGTAATGCCGGCGTCGAACATGCTCGGGATCTCGATCTTCGCCGTTGCCAGGTCCTTGTCGTTCTGTATGCCGTAATGGTCGGCGTGGACCGCGACAGGCACGGTGATCCCCAGCTCGTTGCAGACCGCGTCGATCATGGTCGCCATGTTCCATAAGTTGACGGCGCAGTAGGCCTTGGCCCCGCCCTCGGATTTCGCGATCTCGAGGATGATGCAGGAGTTCGCGCGCTGGGCCGCCATGAGCGCCCCGCGGATGACGAAGCTGTTGCGGACGTTCGCCGCGATGGAGATGGCGTGTCCTTTCGCTGTCATCGCCCGGTCGATCACCTTCCCGCTGACAATCAGCGCCTTCGAGTTGGGGAAAAGCCTTGCCACGTTGGGCGGCCGCCCGGCTTCGAGAGCTTTTATGAAATCCTTATCATGAGACATCTGGTACCTCCTTTTTTATATGTGGCCTGCCACGATAATTGCATGAGGAAATGCTGTTTCCTGGGTGTGTCGTACAGTATCCTACCAGATGCGGGTTATGAATCAAGAATAATTTGTCTCCGGGGGCGAAAACCGGCGGCGCTCCGGTCTGGAAAAATCCGCTCTTTCGCGCGCGGGCGTGTAACATAAACGGTCCCCCGGCGCACATATCCGGTTAATGGATAAAAAAAGCGGGATGCGGCCTCTCGCGGGGCGGCCCCGTTTTTCTGGTGGACAAAAATCATTATAGCTTTAGCCTCGTATTGAAACTGTATTATTGAGTTGTTGTGAAACAACTCAAATGCCTGCAAAGATGCAGGCACATTCGCGGAGCGAATGCGGGAATTCGCGGGTTTCCCGCGATTTCGAACGGTTGCAAAACTTCACGGATCGAGTTTCGCAACAAGCCAATTGTATGGAGCAGCCCCATGGATTACGCTGAAATCGAAAAGCTCACCGAGAAGGTGAAGGCGGAGAACGACTTCGTCGGGAAAATAAAGGCCGAGGTGGCAAAGATCATCGTGGGCCAGGAGGCCCTGATCGACCGGATCCTCATTTCCTATCTGTCGGATGGCCACATTCTGCTGGAGGGCCTCCCGGGCCTGGCCAAGACCCTCACCATCCGCGCGTTCTCGCGGGCGATCGACACCGGGTTCCAGCGGGTGCAGTTCACGCCCGACCTGCTGCCCGCAGACCTGATCGGCACCCGCATCTACAACCCGAAAGAGCTGGACTTCTTCACGAAAAAGGGCCCGATCTTCACGAACCTGCTCCTCGCCGACGAGATCAACCGCGCGCCGGCCAAGGTGCAGTCCGCCCTGCTGCAGTGCATGGAGGAAAAGCAGGTCACCATCGGGGAAGAGACCTATACGCTGGAGAAGCCCTTCATGGTGCTGGCGACGGAGAACCCGATCGAGCAGGAGGGGACCTACCCCCTGCCCGAGGCCCAGCTTGACCGTTTCTTCATGAAGGTGCTGATCGGCTATCCCTCCCACGAGGAGGAGAAGGAGATACTGAACCGCTTCAGCGATATCAGGGTCGACAACGTGAAGAAGGTGCTCTCCCCGGAAAAGATTGCGAAGAAGGCCGATATCGTCGAGAAGATCTATATCGATGACAAGCTGATTGACTACATCGTCACCATCGTGGGTCAGACGCGGCGCCCCGACCGGAAGGAGCTGAAGAAATACATCGAATTCGGCGCGAGCCCGCGCGCGTCCATCGCGCTCATGAAGGCGTCCCGCTGCATCGCGTTCATACGGGGGAGGGGGTTCGTCACGCCGGACGATATCAAGGAGATCGGCGCCGACGTCCTGCGCCACCGCATCATCCTCTCCTACGAGGCGGAGGCGGACGGCAAAAACGCCGAGGACGTGGTGAAGCTGCTCTTCGACTCGGTGGAGGTCCCCTAGGTGGAATCACAGGAGCAGGCGCTCTTAAAGAAGATACGCCTCCAGCCGGGCAGGAAGCTCAACACGCTGTTCATGGGAGAGTACCACTCGGCCTTCAAGGGGCACGGGCTCTCGTTCGACGCGGTGCGCGAATACCAGTACGGGGACGACGTGCGCAGCATCGACTGGAACGTGTCCGCCCGCATGAGCCACCTCTTCGTCAAGGAGTACATCGAGGAGCGGGAGCTCTCCGTGGTCCTCATGCTGGACCTGTCCGGCTCGACCGAGTTCGGGAGCGGGAAGCGGAAGCGCGACCTCATCCTGGAAACGGCGGCGCTCTTCCTGAGCCTGGCGCAGGTCCACAACGACCGGGTCAGCGTGTGCATCTTCACCGACCGCGTCGAGCGCTTCATCCGCCCCAGGAAGGGCCGGAAGTTCATCCTCAAGGTCCTGGACGAAATACTCAGGTGCAGGCCCGCGAGCCGCCGCACCGACATATCCGGCGCCATCGGCTTCATCCAGCGCGTGTTAAAGAAGCGGAGCATCGTGTTCGTTATCTCCGACTTTCTCGACCCCGACGACAGCTTCATATTGAAGATGAAGCTCCTCGCGCGCAAGCACGACATCATCCCGGTGCAGGTCTCCGACCCCCTCGAGAAGGAGGCCGGCTTTTTCGGCCTCACCGAGTTCGTCGATCTCGAAACGGGCAGGGTCTTTCTATCCGATGCGATTCCGGAAAAGGGCAACTTCCCCGCGCTCGCCGAATTCAGCGCCATACACCTGAGCACGGCGGAATCGATCGAGATCCCTATCCTGAAATACTTCGAGAAGCGGAACCGGACCAGGATAACGAGGTCATGACATGATGAAAACGGTACTGGCATCGGCGGCGACCGCCATGCTCCTGGCCGCGGCTCCCGAATCCGGGGAGCAGCCCGCGCCCGGGATAAAGGCCACGGTTCGGCCGGAGAAGGCCACCGTGGGCTCGCTCCTGGATTATAAAATCAACATTACCGGCAGGGG
>JAKJGD010000281.1 GCA_022704585.1 Spirochaetota bacterium
CCCTCCTGATGACGTCATCACGGCCTGGAAAGTATATCATGGCTCCTCCCGCTAATCGGAATGGTTTCTCCAGCAGGATAGCAAACCGGCGTGAATCGATCAATACTATTTTTTAACGAGGGCGCTAAATCATTCGCGCTTATCGCTCGACCGGGATTTTCCTGTCGTGCCTGCCGGCATAGGTGAGAATCACAATTGCAACCGATCCGAACAGTATTGACAGATCCGCGAAATTGAAGATGCCGGACCGTACCGGGCCGATGCCGATATTCATAAAATCAATGACATGGTGGTTGTTGAATGCCCGGTCTATCAGCACGTTGCTTACACCGCCGCCGAGGATGGAACAGAGCGCAATGAGATACGGGGTTGGAAGGCGCGCGCTCCTGACAAGATACAATGCCATCAGGGCCATGGCCAGGACAGGCAGTATGATGAGCAGAACGGTCCTGATATTCCGGGGCAGCGAGGAGAAGATGCTCAGGAAAGCCCCGTTGTTCTCGGCGTACCGTAGAATGATGTAATCGCCGGCAACCTGGACAACGCCGGTATCACGCAGGTGCTTTTTTGCAAGGTACTTGGTTGACTGATCGCACCCTATATTGATCGCGATAATGAACACGATCAGCAGGATTCTCACAACGGTCTTTTTCATTATTTTCCCTCACTCCGGCCGGTATTGCCGCCTGGTCGTGGTATTTCCCCCGGATCAATTGTTACGATTCCCTGCTCTCAAGTATTGAAAAGCAGGTCTTGATATCCATGCCCGGCTCCATGAGGGGAAAGATCTTTTCAAAGTTCCCGGGAAGGTTCGCGGAATGGGCTTTCAGCGCATCCTTGTCCCGGTATTTTTCGTAAAAAATGATAGTATTCTCCTCTCCCTTGACCGTGTGCGGGATGTATTCAAGGCAACCCGGCTCCGACTCCCTGATACGGGGAACAATCTCTTTTAACAGTGCTACCACTTCTTCTATTTTACCCTGCTTGAAGCTGAGCTTCGCGATAAGCGTTATCATGTTTTTCTCCTTCCTGAATCTATTAATACCGCATTCCGGTTACGAATATTCCCGTCCGACGCTGAATGCATGAGGGTTTACAGGTCCCCGGCGCCGAAGGTATCTCCTTCGGACATGTTACCTGACGTGAATCCCTTATAGAACCATTTCATCCTCTGTTCGGATGTTCCGTGTGTGAAGCTGTCCGGCACGACATAGCCGCGCGCGCGTTTCTGGATCCTGTCGTCACCCACGGCGCTTGCCGCATTCAGGGCCTCCTCCAGGTCGCCTTCCTCGAGCACGTTCATCTTTTTCGCATAATGCGCCCACACGCCGGCATAATAGTCCGCCTGCAGCTCGAGCCGGACGAGATACCTGTTGAATTCTGTTTCGCTCATCCGGGAGCGGAGCGCGTTTACCTTGCTCATCGTACCCAGGAGTTCCTGGACATGGTGCCCCACCTCATGCGCGATGACGTAGGCCATGGCAAAATCACCGGACGCCTTGAATTTATCCTGCAACTCGTTATAGAAGCTCAGGTCTATGTAGACCCTGTTGTCTGCGGGGCAGTAAAAGGGGCCGGTCGAGCTGCCGGCCTGCCCGCACGCTGACTCGACGCTCCCTGAAAAGAGGACCAGTTTCGGCTTTTCGTACTCCGCCCCCTGTTTTTCGAACTGGGCAGTCCATACGTCTTCCGTATCCGCAAGGACCACGGAAACGAACTTTGCAAGCTCGTTTTCCTCATCGGATCCCTGGTAGGTTGAGGTTTCCTCGGTGGAGGTATTCTGCATCGTTTGCAGTACCACCATAGGATCCCCGCCGAGAAAATATATCGCCAGGGCGAGCACGATTGTGCCCAGCCCGCCAACCGCAATGCCTTTGGTCGGGATTCCTCTGCGGTCTTCAACGTTATGGCTCTGCCTTCTTCCTTTCCAGATCATACGTTCCACCTCCCTGCCAGATTAAAAATGATGTTCTGATAATTTGTCTCCGTTAGATCCGCGATGTTCCTCTAACCTGTACCTGATCGCACCTCATCAGTATCATGGCATACTATTAATACAAGTAATTATTATTTCATAAGAAATCAAACAGTTTTTCCGGGCAGTCAACTCCTACGCGGTCATGCGTCCGGGTGCGCTCCCTGTCCGGCTTATATCTCAAACCCGAAATATGTCCGCGCGGCCCATCCGATACCGAATGAAATGAGCGCCACGCTGATACTGATAAGCGCCATACGGAGAAAACCGGAAAAGAATGGCGTGTCTTTCGCCACGGATATATAGAAGGTAAACGAAGCGATTATGGCCACGACCACTGCCAGCATGACCGCCAGTCCCGCGAAAGGATTGGACAGCAGGAAGAAAGGAGAGATAAGCAGCGTCACGGTCATGATGTAAGCAATACCGGTATAGAGGCTCGATTTCAGTGCACTCGCGCCCCCGGATGCCTCCGCCTCGTGGCTCTGCGAGAGGAACTCGCTTGCCGCCATTGAAAGCGTGGCGGCAATGCCGGTAATGAGCCCCAGGACCGCGATGGTGCGCGAATTCTGTATGGCAAAGGTGAAACCGGCTAAAGCGCCGGTGAGCTCCACGAGCGCGTCGCTGAGCCCCAGCACTATCGAGCCGACGTACCTGAGCCGCTCTTCATCGATCATGGCGATGAGCCTGCTCTCATGGGCGTCCTCGTCGCGGAGGATTTTCTCGACCTCGGGCACGTGGGCGCCGATGCCCCGGTATGTCTCTTCGGCGGCATGTTCACCCCGCTCCATCAGCTTGAGTGAGAAGGTGATCCCCAGCAGGCGCGCCATCAGCACGTAGGCAATGATCCGGAGGCGGGACGGCTTCACCTCGACGCCGGTATACCCTTTCAGCACGCCGTAATGCTGGAGCTCGTGCCCGGCGATCTCGTTCAATATACCGGCATTATCGGCCGATTTCATTATCGCGCCCAGGTGCCGGTATATGTGGTGTCCCTCGATCTCTTCTTTCTGGATCCGGCATATTCTGGCGATAATATTCTTTTCCATTGATTCCTCCGGCTGGAACTGTACTCGATAGTTATCGTGCAGGCCGCCGGGATCGCGGCCTTTTTTTCTACAAGCGCCTCTTCAGGAACGGGAGAAAACGACCCAGCGCCCGCACTTCCGGCACCCCGAGGAGGAAAGCGGCCGTAAAATAGATGATGCCGTAGGGGCCCAGCACGATCAGGGAGCGGAGGATCGGGTGGAGCCCGTCCGTGAATATCTTGACTGTCCAGGCGGCGGCAACCCCGGCACCCGCAGCAAGCCAGAGCTTCGCAGTGTAGGAAAATGCCAGGCCGGTTTTCCCGATACGCCCGTTCATACTGTGGCGGAGAAGCAGAAACTCCGCCCAGCCGCAGAACCCGGAGGCGGCCGTGATCCCGGCCGCGCCCCAGCGCTCGTCGATGCCGATGAGCCCGGGTGCGTGCTGGGAAAGCAGGTAGCCGGACAACGCGGCCAGCGTAACCCTGATGATAGCATACTTGAGCGGCGTCCTGGTGTCGCGCAGCGCGTAGAACGTCGAAGAATACAACCGCCCCAGGGTCGAGGCGAGGAGCCCTACTGATGAGCCGGCAAGAATTCCCCAGACATAGAGGGTGTCTCCGCCGGTGAATTTTCCTCTCTGGAAGATCGGTGCCACCACCATGTCGCCCAGGGCGAGAAAAGCCATTGCGGACGGCACGACAAAAAACGCTATCTGCCGCAGCCCGCCGTCGAGCCGTTTCCTGAGCTGCTCCGCAATCTCCGCGTCGCTTCCCACCGCTTTCGACATGGCGGGAAGCTCTGCAGCGGCCACGGACATGCCGAACAGGCTCACCGGGAGCGTGTACAGGATCTGCGCGTAACTCAGGCCCGCGACCGCGCCGGTTGTCAGGAGGCTGGCCAGGATCTGGTCCACGTAACCGCTTATCTGAACGACTCCGCGACCGATAAACACGGGTATGAAATTGCGCAGCACGGTACGCACCTCTGAAATGCGATGGTTGAGGGATACCTGCACCCTGCCGAGAAGCCGGAGTACCACGGGGAGCTGGATCAAAATCTGCAGTGCGCTTCCCGCGACCGATCCCCAGGCCGTCCATTGCGCGAGATCATACGGATCCGAGCTCCATCCGAAGATGACCATTGCAAGGATAAGCATTGCGTTCCACGCGACGGGCGCGGCG
>JAKJGD010000282.1 GCA_022704585.1 Spirochaetota bacterium
CCGCCCCTGTCCAGGGGCGGTTTTTTCATCCGGTGCAGGCACGCCCGGCCTACTCCTTGTACATGGCATCGATAAGATTTTGATAGTTCTTGAGCACTACCTTCCTCTTTACCTTGAGGGTCGGCGTGAGCTCGCCCGATTCCTGGGTGAAGGGCCGGTCAAGCAGCGCGAAGCTCTTGATCTGCTCAACCCTGCCGAGGGGCTTGTTCAGCTCGGCCACGATCTCGTCGTACTTCTTCAAGACGTCCGCGTTCCCGATCAGCTTTTTCGGGTCCGTCTCGGTGATGCCTTTCGATTTCGCCCACTTGGTCAGCTCGGGGAAAGAGGGGACGATCAGGGAAACCAGGTACTTCATCTGGTCGCCGATGACCGCCATCTGCTCGATGAAGGGATGGGCCACGAACATGCCCTCGATCACCTGCGGGGCCACGTTCTTGCCTCCGGCGGTGATGATGATATCCTTTTTCCTGTCGGTGATGCGCAGGTACCCGTCCTCGTCGATTTCGCCGATGTCGCCGGTATGGAACCACCCGTCCTTCGTCAGGACCTCTTTGGTGTCAGCGGGCCTGTTGTAATACCCCTTCATCACCTGCGGCCCCCGGATCAGCACCTCGCCATCATCCGCGATTTTGCACTCGGTCCGCGGGAACGCCGGCCCGCACGTGCCGAGCTTTATCGGCTTGATATGCCTGAAGGTGTTGAGGTGGGTAACCGGCGTCGTCTCTGTCAGGCCGTAGCCCAGGTGTACCTCGATGCCCATGGCCTGGAAGAATTCCCAGATGCCGTATGCCAGCGGCGCGCCCCCGATGCCCATGACAATCATCCGGTCGAGTCCCAGTGCCGCCCGCAGCTTGGAAAATATTACTTTATCAGCCAGCCTGTATCTCACGCTGAGCGGGAAGGGCAATGCGCGGTTCGCCGTAATATACGGTACGGCCTTTTTCCCGGCCCTGATCGCGATGTTGAAAAGAGCTTTCTTGCTCCCCGGCGCGTCCCGCAGCTTCGCCTGAATCCCCTCGTAGAGCTTCTCGAGCACCCGCGGCACGTACACGCAGGCGTTCGGCCTGATATCCTGGAGGTCCGGCACCAGCGTCTCCGCACCCTTCGTGTAAGCGATCGTTCCGCCAACCTTGATGAAGGAGTTATACCCTATGGTGCGCTCAAGCGAGTGCGAGAGAGGCAGGAGCGAGACGCAGAGGGGCTCAAAATTCTCCTTCGGGAAGGGGTGGTGTTCCAGGAACTGCTCGACGTTTATCACCAGGTTGTTATGGGTGAGCATTACCCCCTTGGGGTTGCCGGTCGTGCCCGAAGTGTAGATGAGGGTCGCGGTCTCATCGAGGCTGATCCCCCTCAGGCGCTTGTCCATCTCTTTCTGGTTGAGGCTCTTCCTTCCGGCCTTGAGCGCCTCGTTGAAGGTGACGACCATCTTGTCCTTGTAGACGAGGTCGTCCATGACTATGATCTCCTTGAGGCCTTTCAGATTCTTCTTCTCACCGAGGAGATTGTCAACCTGGAACTTGCCCGAGCATACGCAGATTTTCGCCCCGGAATCGTTCAGGATGTACCCGGCCTCGGGGCCCGAGTTTGTCGGATATATCGTGACGTCCGCCGCGCCTATGGCGAGGGTTGCGATGTCGGTAATGCCCCATTCCGGCCTGTTGTTGGAATATATGGCGATCCTGTCTTTCGGCTTGATTCCCTTCTTTATAAAATATGATGCCAGCGCGTCTACCTGCTCGTTGACGTCGTCGTAGGAATAATCCTTCCAGTTCTTGCCATCCCGGATCTTCATGAATATTTTACCATGAAGCTCCTCCGCCCTGTTCTTAAAAATCCCCGGGATGGTCCTCTCTTCATACGGTTTAAATGCGCCCATGCCGAACCTCCAATCATTTTTATTATATATATCTATTCGCTGGATAACAGCGGATATCGCGCCCCATCGTTGCTCCTTCGGACATTCTGGAATCTGGATTCCTGCAGTCAATAAAAGTACTGCCGAGCGGTGAATTAATTTAGAGAGATAACAGACATTGCTGCAGACGCGTTCGCACGTTGAACGGCCGGAAAAAATTATCCCGGAGAAGGCGCGAACTGGCCGTTCGTCTTGAAAAGATAATTGAACATGATGTATGATTTGTGCGGGATTGCGATGCGGAGGCGCGACAGACGCGCTCAATGTTCATGAACATTGAGCGCTCTTTGTCACTTTCTGATAAAATATTCGAGGAGAAGGCGGAGACGCCCTCCAATCCCATCACCCTGGTAGAAGCGGAAGCCGTTCTCGGTCAGCGGAAACGCACCGGTGTAATGAACGCTCGAGATATCGCCGAACCTCTTCCGCACGATGAGCGACTCGGGATCGACGTATCCCACGTCCACGAGCTCGAGGACCAGGAGCATCTCGCCCACATCGTCGATACGGACCGGGAAGGCGTCTTTCGGGTGGTTCTCGCGCATGGCCATGAGCCGCGCCAGGGCCGGCCGGTACCGCTTCCGGTTCTTCTTGAGTTTACGCATTTCAGTGCGGTAATCAACCATATGAATTACTCCACGCAACGGGCTGTAACAACAATAGTGAATAGTTATGGATGATTTTCAATGGAAGTTTAACCTTGTAAATAATTTTATCCGCTCTGCAAGAGCGGATAAAATTAACCACAACTTTTCACTATTCACTATTAACTATTCACTGTTTTTTATTATCAATATTCTCCGGCTCCATGTTGTGTATTATACTCAGGACCGTATTGAGTTTCGAGTAATGCCCCCCGGTCACCGGGCCCATGGCGCCCTCGCCTCCCAGGAGCCTCTTGCTGATCTCGCGGGGCGGCAGCCCCTTGTCGTGAAGATCGAGCACCAGCGCGGAGAGGTCCTCCATGAAGCGGACTTTCTCCCGCAGCGCATCCCTGCCGTTGTCCACCGCCCCGAGCAGGCTGCAGAATATGGTCCCGAAATCGAGCCCGGCAAGCATCCCGAGCGTCTCCACGATGAGGGAATAGTTCTCGTCAGCGCGGAGGTACTTGAAGCCCCTGCCGCAAAAGAGGTCCCCGGTGAAGAGCCAGCCCTCCCGGGGCTCGTGCAGGCAGACATGGTGCGGCGTGTGCCCGGGTGACGGTATGACCTTCAGTGCGTACGGGCCGGCCTGCACCACTCCCGGCAGCGGGTCCGCGTCCGAGGGCGCGGGCCATCCCCACACCACGCGCTGGTAGGGCCTAAGCTTCAGGAGACGCGGGTTCTTCAGAACCGGCAGCGCCCCGGCCGGCGCAAGCACGCGCGCGCCAAAATGGCCCTGGAGCAGGTCGTTGCCTCCGATATGGTCCTCATGCTGGTGAGTGTTGATCACCGTACGTATAATCCTCCCTTCCAGAACCGATGCCAGCTCCCTTCGCACGCAGGGCGCCCCGGTATCGATCATGGTGTCGCCCACCAGGAAGGCATGCACCGGGTAGAGGACGAAGCGGCCGATGCTCCGGCCCATCCTGATAACGGTTACGGGACCATGCTCGGATGTTTTGATCATGCCGATACTCTCCACTAGCGAATAGTTAATAGTTAATAGTGTATAGTGAATAGTTATGGATGATTTTTAATCTGCTCGATGAGCAGATTAAAAATCAATTTAAAATGGAAGTTTATCCTTGTAAATAATTTTATCCGCTCTGTAAGAGCGGATAAAATTAACCACCACTATTCACTATACACTATTAACTATTCACTGAATTTTCCTCATTTCCCAAACAGTGCCTTTCGGGTCCGGGCAGTGAATCCTGAAGATCCTCCTGTTATCGCTGTTCCATGACGGAAACCCGAATGCGGCGCGCCACACGTACAGGTCGAGCACGTGCAGGAGGGCACGGCACACTCCTTCAGGCTTCTGGTACGGGTTTTCGTACACGAACACGTCTCCAAGATTGTGCCTGCACTCCTCGTTCTTTTCCACCATCCTGATCTCCAGCCTGCTGACGCGTTTCCAGAACTCAAGGTAGTCCCTGTGGTCCCTGATTGCGTCCAGGTCAAGGTTCAGGTCGATGCCCGTATCGTGGTCCATATGCTCCTCCCTGCGTCCCTATTGCGGTATCGTGATGCCGCGCGAGGTGAAGGACACGCCCTGCTGCCCCCCGGTCCCGATCATGACGGCTTCCACCAGCGGCCTGCTCACGCCGGCGTCGCCGC
>JAKJGD010000283.1 GCA_022704585.1 Spirochaetota bacterium
AAGACTCTAACCCCGGGAACAGTGCTCTGCCCCCCCCCGGAACAACTCTAAAAACAACAATTGTATCCGCTCCACCGGAGCGGATACAATATACCTTAACTATTCACTATTAACTTTTAACTATTCACTGCTTCCTTACCCAACCGCGCGGGTTGGCTGCTACCTGCTTCTCCCATTTCTCCATGGCTGATTCCATACTTCGGCATACGTCCGGGTAGCGTGCCGCCTGGTTGTAGCATTCGGCCGCGTCCACGTCAAGGTTGTAGAGGTTGGGCCAGTCGGCGAAATTTCCCTTGGCGATCTTTCCCATGAAGGTGGACTTCTTGTCCACCGGCTGCGGCCATATAAAGTGATTGATGCTCCTGAAATACTTCCAGTCTCCCTGTCGTATCCCTTCCAGCTCTTCGTAATGATAGAAGTAGAGGACATTGTGCGGCGATCTCGCCTCCCTGCCGGATATAAGACCCCCGATATTTTTCCCGTCTATGATCCGGTCCGAAGGAAGGGCCAGTCCGGCAGCAGCCGAAAGTGTGGGGAAGAGGTCAATGTTCATTGCCGGCTCCGTGCAGACCGCGCCGGCGCGCGAGCGGCCGGGCCACTTCACGATGAAAGGCACGCGGTAGCCTCCCTCGTAGCTCTGCCCCTTCCTGCCGCGGAAGCCGCCCGGGCTCCCGTTGTACCAGGGCCCGTTGTCGCTCGTGAACAGGATGATCGTGTTGTCCTCGAGCCCGTTCCGCCGGAGGCAGTCCATGATCTCGCCCACGCTCCAGTCGATCTCTTCGACCGCGTCGCCGAATATGCCGACCTTCGATTTGTCCCTGAACTTCTCGGACGCGTACAGGGGCTGATGCGGGAAAGTATGGGCAAGGTAGAGGAAGAAGGGCCCGCCCTTCGATTTCTCGATAAAATCGACAGCCTCTTTCGTGTACATGCCCGTGAGCCGCGCCTGGTTGAGCTTGATGTCCGGCTCGAGCATCGTCTCGTCCCTGTACAGGGCGCAGGGCCACATGTCGTTGCTGTGCGGCACGCCGAAGAAGCTGTCGAAGCCGTGCCGGCGCGGGTTGAAGGACGGGTTGGCGCTGAAATCGCCCAGGTGCCATTTGCCAACCATGCCGGTGCGGTAGCCCGCGACCTTGAGGGCCCCTGCAACCGTGATCTCGTCGTCAGGCAGGCCTTCGGTCCAGCAGTCGTCCTGCACGTCGGTAGCGCCGAAGCTGCCGAGCCAGCGCCCGGCGTTCCGGATGAATTTTCTCACGAGCGACTCGTTCGACGCCGGCATTACGAAGATGAGGCCGGAGCGGACCGGGTAACGCCCCGAGAGCAGCCCGTACCGCGACGGCGTGCACACCGAACATGAGGAATAAAAGTTCGTGAAGCGCACGCCCTGCGCGGCAAGCGCATCGATGTTAGGGGTGCGGATAGCCCGGTTCCCGTAGCAGCCCGTATCGCCCCACCCCAGGTCGTCGCAAAGTATGGTGATGATGTTGGGCCGCCGGCCCGCGAAACCGGGCAGCTTCTTTATCACGCTCTCCGGCGCGATGCGCTTTGCCTCTTCATAGAGCCCGGCGTCAAAGCCATCGGAATGCAGCATGTCACCGACCCTGCTGCCGCATGCCAGCAGGCCCGCGCCCCCGATGGAGGCGGCTGTTACAGCGCTCATCTTGAAGAAGCTGCGGCGTGTCAAACGGTTCATGCTCATCATAACACCTCCGTTTCGATCATACTGTCGGGAAAAACCGCGAATGGACACGAATGAACACTAATTAATATACAGGAAAGAGGGCTTGAAATTTAATCTAAATCGTCCTCATCGTCGTATAGTTTAACTATTTTGTCCACCGTCGTCATCTTGAAAAGATTTAATATATCGTCAGACACATGTATCAGCCCGATTTTACCTGTAATGCCGAGCAGTTCCTTACTAACGCTGACAAGCATCCCCATCCCCGATGAATCAATAAAAGATACATGCCTGAAATCGAGAATGATATTTTTTGATTTTTCACGTGCCATTTTGAGTATGGCGCTTTTTAATTCCCTGATGCCGGTATAATCCAGATCACCTTCCAGCATCATAATTGTATATCCTCTCAACTCGCGACAGCTAATCTGCATACGTATCAACCATGTTCATAAGATTTAATATATGGGAAAGACCGCCTGTTCAGCACAGGCCCATGCAACTGAATGCATTTATCTAAACCATTGTAGGAGAAGAAATGAGTTATTTCAACTCAAAAAACCCTGGATTGTGTGCCAAATTTCTTCTGCATCAGTTGCATGATTTGACAAGCCTCCCTGGAAGGCAAGCTTTTATATTAGAGTTTCACAAACAGGAATCGCCATTACATTGCAACAGGCGAAGCATCATATGAATCATTGAAGCGAAACATAATACCAATTTTAACTTTCGCACCGCATCCGTTACCAGTCTCCTTATCGCCCTTCAATTGATAGGTTCCCATATACCCGAAACCGGCATGAGCAAATAACGCGGTATATTCTCCCAAGTTGACATTGATTCCAATGGCCAGTAATGCATCAATGCCAATGGCCAGCATTTTTTTTGTTGGAGATGTGTAAAAAATTTCACCGAAACCGGTCGCCCACCCGGTATCCCCTATTAAATAAGGCGCTACCAGGGAGTATTGTACATGCTGAAAATCGAGCGAATAGATGCAGTGCAAGCCAAGTTCAGGTCCGGCCCAGAAGCGAATGGCTTTTGATCGGTATACTCCGAAACCAAGCGTATAAGACATGTCAAATTTATGGGCGGTTTTTTTGCTGTTTTTTGTCATATACAAGGAAGTACTATCCGATCCATAACGTTCATATCCGGCGGTAATACGATAGTTAAGTAGAGTATTTTTAGCTATAGCGGTATCGACAACAAGGCCGCCACCGAAAAAATAGTCTGTTGTACTGCCATAATTCTTATCTTTATATTTCCAGTTCGACATGGAGCCACCTCCGGTAGCGTATAGACCGACACCGGCCGCAAATGCGATCTTATGCGACAATAAAACAGACCAAAATATCATCATTGCAAAGCAGATTTTTTTCATACTCCCTTTCCCTCACAGAACAGGCTGTTCGTTTCCCTCACGAGTTGGAATACACGGGATAATACTCACTGATCAGCATAAGCATGAGCGGCGGAATGAACCTCATGTGAAACGAGTTTGGAGGAAACTGCCGCATCTTTCAAGACAAAAAAGCCCCGGAAAGGGCATTGTGAATTTATTTTCCAGGCTTGGCACCAGCACGCTCAAC
Source organism: Spirochaetota bacterium (assembly GCA_022704585.1). Next base: position 3,274 of record JAKJGD010000283.1, read on the forward strand.
AAGCATGTGCTCCAGCATGTCCACGGTATCATGATCACCCGGTCGGTGTTAGACGAGGAGAGGCACAATGAGCGGGGGAATGAGGCGTACCTGGCTATAAAATTCAGGGGGATGAGCCCCGGAGGGTGCCGACAAGATTTTACCGCCCTGTCAGGCTATTTTAGAGTTGATTTGTTCAATTCGATTCCCTTGTATGGTACTAATGCCGAATAACGCATCCTCTCCGTTTTTCAGTGAACAGGGCGTAATATACTGGGCATGAAAAAAGATCGTTTTTTTCATAAGTGTAACATGACTGCCGTCAAGGAGTGGGGCCATGAATAAAATTACCCGGATGTCGATACAGACCGTTTTCATCCTGTCCCTTGCCGCGACCGTATCGTGCGGGAAACTGCTGGATGACATGGCGATAGACATCACGGCGCTCCGGCTGCAAATGACTGCCATATTAATGCCAAAACCTTTACCGGAAATAAAAATAAGTCCTACCTCCAACGGCGTAATAGACATGGGCATAACCCTTCCGCCATAACAACCGTTACAATTCAAAACGTTGGCGACCTTCCCCTCAATCTTGACAATATTACCGTGGGAGGTCCGAACTCCGAACTTTTTACTGTCTTCTTCACCCCCACAGCGACCCCCCTCGGCAGGGGTGAGATGACCACCTTTGAGCTTCATTTTAACGAAAAGAAACTCGCGAACGATACGTATCGTTGCGGTTCAAGGGTCGCCGTGCTTTCCATCGAAATGAAGGACGGCAGCCTGGACAGCAACCAGGAGGTCTACGCTCCATTCAACGTAACCGCGATTTGCGTGAGTAACCAGACGCCCCAGGCCCTGATGCAGGTCTGGCACGAAGCGACCCTGAAGTCCAGCAACGATACCGACACCG
>JAKJGD010000284.1 GCA_022704585.1 Spirochaetota bacterium
CATCTCAAAGCCCGGATCAATGCCGATATATATGCGCGCTGGATTGACATCATAGAGGCCGTTGACATTGAAGAGGACACCTTGGTGCTTGGCGTGTCCAACGACTTCTACCAGCTGTGGCTCGAGCAGAACTACCTGTCATACATCCGCGACGCGTGCCGCATTGTTGCCGGCCGCGAGATGCAGATTCGCTTCACCGTGAAAGCCCCGAAAGCCGCGCGCTCCGAGCCGCGCCCGGAGAGTCCGAAAAGCGCGGCGAAGAATGAAAACGGCGCGCCCCACCGCGCGCGCGGGCAGTCCGGCCAGAAGAAGATTGAGAGCACTCTTGATTCCCGGTACGTGTTCGAGTCGTTCGTCATCGGGCCTTCCAACAGGTTTGCGCACGCCAGCAGCATGGCCGTGGCCCAGGCGCCGGGCCGCGCCTACAATCCGCTTTTCATATACGGCGGCGCCGGGCTTGGCAAGACGCACCTCGTCCAAGCCATAGGCCACTACGCCCTGACGCAATCCCCGCTCAACGTCTGCTACCTGTCCTGCGAATCCCTGATGAACGATTACGTGGACTCGCTCCAGAAGCAGTCCCTGATCCAGTTCAGGAAAAAATACCGGAGCACCGACTTCCTCCTCATTGACGACGTTCACTTCCTCTCGAACAAGGGCGCGCTCCAGGAGGAGTTCTTCCACACGTTCAACGACCTTCACCTTTCGAGAAAGCAGATGGTGATGACAAGCGATCGGCCGCCCAACGAAATTTCCGGGCTTGCCGAGCGCCTGGTGTCCCGCTTCGAGTGGGGCCAGGTCACCTACATCCTCCCGCCGGACTACGAAACGCGATTGGCCATCCTCAAGTCCAAGCAGAAGGCGATGAACATATCCCTGCCGCAGGACGTCCTGGAGCTTCTCGCCACCAGCATAAAGTCGAACATCAGGTCGCTCGAAGGCGCCCTGACCCGCGTGACCGGCTACGCGGCGCACATGCACGCGCCCCTCACTCTCGACCTTGTCGAATCGTTGCTCCGCGACCTCCTGGACAAGAACGTCCAGCCGCATATGACGGTCGAAGGCATTCAGCGCTCCGTTGCCGCTTTCTTCGACGTGAGAATGGCGGACATGACCAGCAAGTGCCGCACCCAGAACGTCGCCCTCCCGCGCCAGGTCGCAATGTACATGTGCAGGACCATGACTTCCTCCTCGCTCCCGGAAATCGGCGCCGCGTTCGGCAAGACCCACGCCACTGTTCTCTACTCGTTCCGCTCCGTTCACGACCGCATTGGCCGGGACTCCCAGTTCAAGCAGATGATCGCCCGCATAGAGAAGAAGATCGAATCGGCGAAGTGAGCAGGCATGTTCAAAAGCATGTTGTGTTGTTGAGTTTTTCCTGTTCAAAATTGTTGAAAACCCGGGAGATTTTCAATAACCCGATGCTTGTTGAAAGGTTTTCTTTTTTTTACTGACAGGCTGAATTCAATGCCCGGTTGATCCGAAACGGGTTTTATGTCCTGCTGACAGGCATAATAATAATGCTTTATATCTCTATATAATTACACTATAAAGAGAGCATGAAGAAACACCTCGGAAAAAAGGAGGCTGTATGAAATTCTCCGTCGCAAAGGAGCCCATTATCAGGGCGCTCCAGATGATGCAGTCCGTCATAAACCCGCATTCGCCTGAATCGATACAGAAGAACGTGGCTCTTAAAGCGGGAAATGGACTTTTGAACCTGGTCGCAACCGATACGAACGTCACCATGAGCTGCTCGATTGAAGCCGAGGTGTCAAAGGAGGGTCAAACCACGTTCGATGCGAAGCGGTTGTTCAGCATTGTCCGGGAGCTTCCCCAGGCAGAGATCGAATTCGAAGTGGACGACAAGGACGTCGGCGAAATACGCTGCGGCGCATCGTATTACAGGCTGTTCGGGATCGAGTTCGAGTCGTTCCCAAAGGTTGAGCCCATTGACAAGGGCGCCGCAGGCGTTGTTTCCTACACGGTTCCGCAGCTCGATCTCCGGGAAATGCTCAAGAAAACCTATTACGCATCATCCGAAGACGATAGCAGGCAGATACTTAACGGCGTTTTCCTTAGCATCAAAAACGGGAAGCTTACGCTTGTTGCGACCGACGGCCGGCGCCTTGCCCTGATCGAGCAGGAGCTTGAGGTCCCGACCGAAAAGCAGATGGAAGTCGTGATACCCACAAAAACCGTTGGAGAACTCCTAAAGCTCCTCGGGGACAGCGGGACCATTGACATCACGCTTGGCGAAAAGTTGATTTTGATGGACATTGGCACAACGAACGTGCTCTCAAAGCTGATCGAGGGAACCTTTCCGAACTATCTCCAGGTCATCCCCGCGCAGAACGAGCAGCGCATTCCCATCGAGCGCGAGTCTTTTCTCGCCGCGCTGCGCCGTGTTTCCCTCATCCACGACAGGACCATGTCGGTCAAGATATTATTCTCGAAAAACAAGGTTGTTCTCACAACCCATTCGCCGGACGTCGGCGAGGCCAGCGAAACGCTCCCGATCAAGTATTCGGGAAAGGACCTCGATGTGACCTACAATCCTGACTTCCTCGTTGACGCGCTGAAGAACCTGACGTCCGACGAGATATATTTCGAGCTGACCGACATGCTGAGCCCGAGCGTCATCAAGTGCGACATACCGTTCCTTTATGTCATCATGCCGCTCAGGGTGAATTGAGGCGAAGTTTTTTTCAAACGTGGTAGGAACGCCGGGCCGCCCCGGAATGCGCGGGAAAACGGAAGGGTATTCATATGGGATCAGGACGATCGAAGCAGGAGCTGAAGAAAACGCAGAAAAAAGACAGGGACCGCAGGCGCCGCGAAAAAACGCACGAAAAACGGCTGCAGGCACTGGGTGTTCCTGAGGCGGCCGTGAAGAAGATGACGTCCAAGCAGAAAAGGCAGATGCTCGTAAGGCCGCTTCTGGTCAAGAAGCAAATGGCGGCAAAGAGTGTTTCAGGATAGTCCAAAGCCTTTTCTGGATCATCTCGAGGACCTGAGAAAAACCGTTATTCTCGGGTTTATATTCCTGGCCTGCGGAGTTGGAATCGCGGCCCCGTTTGCCCCCGGCATACTTGCCATACTCACACGGCCTCTTGAAAAGGCAGGGCTTCAGCCCCTTGCCATTCTCCAGTCGTGGCAGGTGCTGGGCGCGTTCAACGTGGCCTTGCAGACGGCCTTCTGGAGCGGGCTCCTGCTCAGCCTGCCGTTCCTGTTCGCCCTGCTTGTGCGCTTCGTCTATCCCGGGCTGACCCAGCGCGAGCGGGCCATGAGCACCGCCGCTCTGTTCATGGGAACGGGCCTGTTTGCCGGCGGAGTCGCCCTGGGTTATTTCATCGTTCTTCCCGTGGGGCTCAGGCTGATGTCTGCCCTGCACGCCTGGATGGGCATCACGCCGAACTGGTTCGTCACCAGCTACGTCACCTTCAGCCTCCAGGTCATGCTCGCGTTTGGAATCGCTTTCGAGCTGCCCGTCGTGGTCATGATCCTCGGTTACACCGGCATCATCAGCGCGCATGCCCTCCGGAAGTATCGGAGGCACTCGATCGTCGGAATACTTGCCGGCGCCATGATCCTTACGCCCGGCGGCGACGTGTTTTCGCAGATGGCCATGGCAGTGCCCATGATCGTGCTATACGAGGTCTGCATCATCGTCACGGCCGTTTTTGAGCGAAAGCGCAATCACAGGGCCGGCTCAAGTCTCCCGACCGGGGATTAGCCCGGCCTTTTCTTCTCGTCCTCGTCCCTCGTCCTCGAACTTGGATATTGGATATTCGCCTGAAAACGCATGAATTCACGAATTCCCTATCTCCTGCTGCTGCCTGTCCACAAGTCGACGCTTGCGTTCACTAGTAAAGCGTGCTTTACTATCACCCGGCGTTGGTAACTGATCCATGACTAGCGCTATGCCGTGATAAAAGAGCGCTGACGAGCCATGAACCCGGATTTTGCGGGATGAAAAGAGAAACAGGTACATACCGGGTGACGAAGTGGGAGAACGAGGAGGTCCAAGCCTTTGTTCCCACCCCGCTGCCTCCCGCCAAACCGCCGCTGGCCTTGGATGATGATATCCGGCGGTCGCTGTCCGCGGCCATGAACGCGCTCGGCAAGCTCGCCATTGCCGCCGACATGGTTCCAAACGCAGAATGG
>JAKJGD010000285.1 GCA_022704585.1 Spirochaetota bacterium
CCGGTTATCCCCCATCCCGGCACGTCGAGCCGTATGATCCGGTAACGGTCTTTCAATTCCTCGCACCACCCATCCCACGTATGGAGCGAAGCGCATACGCCATGGAGAAGGACCAGCGCGGGGCCTTTCCCCTGGTCCCGGTAATGGACGTCCATTCCGTCTATGGTGATGAACCTGGAATCCGCATCGCAAAACTTTTCTTTGAGCTTTTCGAGCGGTATAGGCCTGATGCCTACCTTGAAATTGTTGAGGGTGGTCTTCAGTGACATGGCATGAAATCTCCGGAGAAATGTAGTGAAACCATGGGAATAAAAACCGGCCGATCGGTAAAGTAAATTATTCTATTTAAGCGGCCATACCAAGATCATTCTCTAAATGGCTATGAACATTATCGGAAATTCGTTAGTCTGGCTGGCGGGAACACCAAGAAAACCTGTCTGCGCGGTGCGAGGGGTTTCCTCATAAGCACATCATGCCTATCAGGGCATAAAAAGTGCTGGACACGACCTGTTAAAATTTTTATCCCTCGTATGAGACTGATCATGACCGGAAAACTTAAAACAGCGGAAAAGGAATCCAGACCCATCAGCAGGGACCTGATACGGGCGAACGCTCTCGCTCTTTTCAAGGAAAAGGGCGTGGAGAATACGTCGGTTAATGATATTGTGAACGAGGCAGGTATTGCCAAGGGGACCTTCTATCTCTATTACAACAACCGGGATGACCTTATCAACGCAGTATTTGAAGAATTTGCTTCGGAATTCCTCAGGGAGGTCATCGAGGCTAATAAAGATTTGCAGAAGATAGCGCCCTTTGCCGAATCGCTTCTCAATTATTTTAATAAAAACAGGATGTTTCTTATCGAGGTCCGCAAGAACCTGACCCAGCACTGCGAGTTCCCGTATTACCGGCGGACCATGACGGCCCTTTCCGGTGTGATCCGGTATTTTCTTAATCTCTATGAGCAGTATCCCATATCACAGCTTGACACCTACTCGGAGATCCTCATCGGGACCATCCTCGAAATATGCTACCGGCTTTTCATAGATAAAAGCATCAAGAGCCAGTCAGAGGCGCGCATCATGCTCGAGGATTTCATGAAGAGATTTTTTAATTGCGAACCCGATTTTTTTCTTGCAAAAAAATGACCGTCGGTCATTATTGGATTGTAGTGATTGCCGGGATATGGCCGAGGGCCATTATTTTTTAGCCTGCCAATGACCGGTGGTCATAACCGTCGCGGCCAACCCGGCGGGAAAATAATGACATACCGGAGATGATAACCATGAAACCCACAAGAACCATTCCGCCTGATCTTCTGAATAATGGGGATGCGCCCGTGTTCAGGAATGAATTCTTCGGGCGCTATACCCTGCGGCATGCCGAACGGCCGCTGCAGTTGAACGACAAGGTCTCGAAGAATTATCTGTTCCCCACCTTTTACGGGGACGTGACCTGCGCCATGGGAATATTCCTCTGCTCCTACCGCAAGGCTGAAAGCCTTGTCGCACGGGAGCTGCATCCCTCGGTAAAGCCGGTACGGCTGACCAGGGGGCGCTCCATCATCGCATTTTCCTGCTATGAATATAAAAATGTCATGGGGGTCGCACCCTATAACGAGATCGCCATGGCCGTCCCGGTCATGGTGAACACGGCCTTCAGGCCGCCGGTGCTGCCGATGATCCTTGACACCTTCAGCCGTTTCGGCTATTATATTGCCGGCATGCCGGTTACCTCGCATGAGAACCAGATACGGGGCAACAGGCTGTGGGGGCTGCCGAAGGTGACGCAGCAGATAGATATCCGGCAGGAGGGCGACATGTGCGTCACCACGGCCTTCGAGGACGACGGTACGCCCTATCTCACGGTGCGCGTGCCGCGTGCGGGCGCTCCCGTGGAGTTTGACGCCAGCTCGTACCTGTATTCGCGCCTCGATGGCAAGCTCCTCAGGAGCATGACTAATTTCAAGGCGACGTTCAACGTGACGAAATTCATGAACCTGCTCGTAAAGAAAAACGTGAGACCGCAGCGGAGCTATCTTGAAATCGGCACCACGCCGTCCGCGAAGATGCTGCGCGAGCTGGAAATCGAGGAGCATCCCTTCCAGCTACGGTATGCCGAGCACATGTCAAGCTGCTTCGACCTGCGGGACAAAAACGAGCCATCATGGCTCAGGGTATTGAACCGATAATAAGCGGCTCCCGCAGAGCAGCCCCCCGCCCCCCGGAGGGGGGCTACCCGGCTTTTCCGGGTAACAGGTTTCCCGACGGGGGATATGCGGGGTTCTTCGAATAGCCCCTGGCTTCAGTCAATGAAAAGCATAGGAGAAGGAAAATGAATAAGGACATGAAAATCGTAATGTTCGGTGCCGGGGCCATAGGCCAGTCCGTCGGCGGCTGGGTTGCCGGCGCCTATGACAGCATACGCTTCCTGGACAGGGGTGATGTTGCCGCGAACATGAAGAAAAAAGGGATAACCCTGTTCGAGCAGGGGAAGGAAAAGGACCGGACGAATGTCGCGGTACGGGTCATCGACGACATCGCCGAGGCACGCGATGCGGATGTCATTGCGATCTGCGTGAAGAATTTCAGCCTCGACGCCGTATCAAGAATGATAAGGGATACAGTGGGAGACGGGCCCGTCATCATCGGCATGCAGAACGGGCAGGAGAACCAGGTTATACTGCCGAAGTATTTCTCGAAAGTGATATACTGCGTCATCGGATACAACGCATGGTTCGAGGAGCCCGGTGTGGTCGGGTACCAGAAAAAAGGCCCCCTCATATTCGGCACGAAAAACAACGAGCTCATGGACGAGATGAAGGAGATCGCCGCGGTATTCAACAGGGGCGTGGAGACCGTGGTCGTGGACCATTTACAGGACGCGGTGCATTCGAAGCTCATTCTCAACCTCACCAATTCCCTGACCACGCTGATCGGGTTCGGGTTCAGGGAGATATCGGACTACAGCCTGTTCCAGAAGCTCCTGTCGAACATGCTCTACGAGGGAGTGCGGGTGGTGAAGGCCGCCGGGTTCACGGAATGCAAGATCGGCGGAATGCCGCCCTGGTTTTTAATGAAGCTTTCGGCGACCCTGCCGCAGTGGCTCACGAGGCCGCTGTTTAAAAAGAACGCCAGGAAGATGGTCATCAGCAGCATGGCCCAGGACATCATACAGCGGGGCGGGCATGATTCGGAGCTTGAAACCATCAACGGGTACCTGGTTGCGCTCTCGAAAAAACATGGCGTGGCCGTGCCCTATAATGAAGCGATCTACACGATGTGCGTCAGGGAATTCGCCCGGCCCGCGTTTGCGCCCCTGGACGTGAAGCAGGTCTGGGAGGAGGTAGCGGCGAAGCTCGGGTAATGCGGTCTTGACCTCACCCCCTCCTGTCCCCCCTCGCCTCACCAGGAGAGGGGGCGGCACACCGGGCAATCATCCTGCGCGTATCATCTGCTGACAAAAGCACTAGTATCTCTTTTCACTACCCGAAAAAATATTGACGAACTTCCCGGATTGACCAACAATCCTTTTGCAGCGCCGCGTGCGTTGATCAAGAACCGAGGGGTATCGCAATGAAGAGCAGACCGATCGCGAAAAAGCTGTTTGCCGCTGGTGTTATTGTTTTATCCGTACTCTCCTTCGTGCTTGTTGCCACCGACGGCTTTTCCCGGGCGGGGAGGGGCCAGAGCTACCGTTCCAGCTCCAGCTCGCGGTCATCCAGCTCGTCGCGCTCCTATTCGAGCAGCTCCAGCAGGAGCTACTCTTCAAGGAGCTACGGCAGCTCGTCGAGCAGGTCCCGGTCGTATGTACCCTACGGTTCGTCACATTCGAGTTCCGGCTCGACATCGGGCTCAAGTTCATCACCGGGCGAAAATGACTGGCTCTACGGCCTCATCGGCCTCGTGGTCATATTCGGCGGTATCGGCATTGCCATTTACGCGATCGTCAGGGTCATAAAAAAGGTCCTGGGAGCCGGCGGCGCGAAGAAACCCGATGAGGATGATTCAGCTCCCACGCAGTATAACTTCAGACCGGATCTCGCGGAGCGGCTCAGGGCCACGACCCGGAATTCTCGCCCGAGCGGTTCATGAAAAAAGCTAAAACCATAGCGGAGCGACTCCAGCAGGCCTGGTCCGACGGCGACATGATGCCGATCA
>JAKJGD010000286.1 GCA_022704585.1 Spirochaetota bacterium
GCCTCCCAGGCCGCCGTACATGATCCTGTCGCCGCCGATGGTAGCGATGTTGCCAAGCGTGGTGAACACGTTCCCGGAGAGCACCATGTCGCGGTACATTTTCCCGAGCTTCCCGTTCTTTATCTCGTAACCGCACCCGGAGGTGAAGGTGAACATTTCAAGGTTCGTTTCGCCGCCGATGAAGCCGACGGCGTAGATGCCGTCGCCGGCAGCCTGCAGCAGGTCGTCCCGCGTGCCCGACCCGTTTTCTATGTAGGTGTTTGTCATGCGCACGATCGGCTGGCTCAGGGCGCTGATGGCCCGGGCGTTGCCGCCCGGCTCCTCGCCCATTTTCTCCGCTGTCTCGCGGGAGTGGAGCCGGCCGCTCAGGCATCCGTTCGTGATTAGCCGGGTGCCGCCCGGGAGCACCCCCTCGTCGTCGACGGGGATGTACCCGGAGAGGCCCGGCATGTCGCCGTTGTCGATGACGGTGAGCCCCTCGGGGCCGAAGCACCGGCCCAGCACCATCACCTCGCGGAGGCGCGGGTTCTCGTGGACGAAGTCCGCCTCCGACAGGTGGCCGAAGGCCTCGTGGATGAAAACGCCGGCGAGCTTCTGGTCGGCCACGACCCGGTAGGTGCCGCCCGGCACCGGTTCGGCTGCGAGGAGGTCCACCGCCCGCCGCGCGACGCCCTCCGCCATCTCCTCGCGGCCGCGGGCCAGCTCGAACCCGCCGTACCCGGACACGGACTCGTGAAAGGGCTGGATGATGGCGCCGTCCCGTGCGATTGACGAGAAGGCCACTCCGCAGTAAGCGCGGTCATAGGTTATCTCCGAACCCTCGGAGTTCAGGTAGGCGCAGTAGGTGCGGACGTCCCGGTACGTGGCGCGGGTCGTTTGAATCAGCTTCGATGACCTGAGGATGCCGTTGTAGGAGCTGATGAGCGCGAATTTTTCCTCGAGCGGGACCAGGCTGAAGTCCCGCTCCGCCGGGGTGACGACCTGTTTGCGGACCGGTGCGCAGGCGCGGATGCGGGTCTTTTCGCTGGTCGCCACCGTTGCGGCGATCTCGAGCGCGCGGCTGAAGTGCCGCTCGAGCCTGCCGGGGTCGTTGAAGGAGACGAATCCCCACACGCCGCCGCAGAGGACCCGTACTGACCCGGCGATTGTCGCACCCGAGGAAAAGGTCTCGACCTGCTCGCCTGAAAGGGTTATGGTCGTGCCGTCGCTGTCGCTCAACCGTATGTCGGCGTATTCGCACCGCACCGCAGAAAGGAGAGCGCGCGCGGACGGGAGGATGCTGTCGACCGCATCATGCATGGCGCATGCCGCCGGCATGTTCGTCCAGGCCCTTCTGTATCACCTGCTTGGCCCGCTCGGCGAGATCTCCGAGGTTCTTCTCTGTGTATCCGTCGATCTCAATCGGGGGATGGATCAGCAGGGTCGCGTTCCCCGGCACAAGGTCAACGGACCTGTCGGGCAGGATATCCCTGGTGCCTATGATGGTCACGGGGAGGACCGGGAGACCCATGTCAACCGCGAACTTGAACGCGCCTTTCTTGAATTCGATGAGCTTGCCCGTATCGCTGCGCGTCCCCTCCGGGAAGAAGAAGACGGACGTGCCGTCCTTGATTTTGCTTTTCGCCGCGTTGATCGTCTCGATGGCCGACTTGCTGTTCGAGCGGTCGATGAAGATATGGCCCGCCTTGTAGCAGTAGTAGCCGATTATGGGCACTTTCCGGAGTTCAACCTTCATGACCCAGCGGAAGTCGATGGGGAGCCAGCCGTACACCACGAAGATATCATACTGGCTCTGGTGGTTCCCGACCACCACATAGGAGCGGCTGCGGTCGATGTTCTTTTCCCCGATGACCCTGACGAACATCGGGGTAACCAGGCTGTTGAACCGTGCCCAGATTATGCCGGCAAACTGCACGAACCGCTCGCTCGCCACGAACAGGAAGGTCAGGACGATGACGAACAGGGCCGTGGTGGACATGCCCAGGAGCGGGAAGAACACCAGGTATTTATATGCCTTGTACAGGTTGTGGAGCACCGGGTTGTTTCTCATTGGATTCCTCGCGTCGCCCGCTTATATATATGTATTAGCCGGCAGAACAAGCCCGCAGCGGGTCTACCATCCGGGATCTTAATCTGGAGTGTGAATGATAGCAGCGAGATTGTATTGTCAAGTAATAAATCCGGCATAAAGTAATTGAACATAGCGTCAGTTTTTATACTGCCGCGACAGGTCTGGCAGTCATTCCCGATAGCTTGCGGATCATCCGTATCATGCCGGTCTTTTTCCTGCGCGCCGGAGCCGGGAAGTTTTTACCCCAAGGTGCCAGTTGAATTTGCAGGCGTTATATTGGAATGTATATATGCATTTATTTAATGGAAGAAAGCGCAGGGTGAAGCAGAGATTTGAGGACCTGTCCTGATGGCCGTTTTATGTCTTAAATGTAGATACATAATGGACAAAATGCGCATAAATATTCATTTATTTTTTGATTTAAAATCAGGAGCGACATTTTTTTATATTAATTTTTTATATTCTTCCGAATATAGAAACAGATATAATCCACGGAAGGAGGTAGATGAAATGGATGTCAATCTCGCAAACAGCATACCATATTCAATACCGCGATCTGTCGATTCCGGAGAAAGCTTCATGGGAAAAGCCGTTTCAGCGCAAAAACCTGAAGCTCCTTTAATGTTCGAGAAAAAGGACAGCATAGGTGAAAAGGTCCGTGAGCAGGTGATGATGAACCTGGAGGAAGTACAGAATTTTCTCTATATGCTGATCGGATCCAAGATCAGGATTGAATCTGGCAACCATTCGACCGGATCATCCATAAATACGGCCGCTTAACGTCATGACAGGCAAGGAGCCCTATGATATTAAACAGTATCTGAAAGCAACCCCTGGCAATATTTGATTATTTTTCAGGGGTTGCTGCGATTATTTCCTTATTCAGAAAGCCCTCCCACCGACTTATAATAAAAAAACTGGATATTTATGAAAAATTGTTGACCACTGGCAATACCTTGTTGTTTCATACACATTATCCCATTTTATGACATATATTAAATTTTATATTTATTTCGATATTCCTGAATAATTATTATACTTTTATATTAGTTTTTTTAATATTGTTTGTATTTAAGGGCTGGTTGTATTGGTTCGATAAAATAATATGAGAAGAAACCCGAAGACAGCACCGGCATCCGCCAGGGAACTGATGCAGCTTTATGCCGACGCTGGAAAGGGCCGTTAAACCCGAACCAGGAATTGTTATAGCATGAGCAGGGAATTGCAGGACAAAGCTGACCGTATCATGAGGGAATTGCGCGAGTCGCTTGTCCCGATTAAAGAAGAAATCAGCAGAATGAGAAAAAATCAGGAAGAAAAAAACACGAGGACGCTAAAGTAAGTGCGAGGAACCGGATATGCCGCCAAAAGGTGAAAGAAGAAAAACCCAGATCGTCAATACTGCCAAGCAGATGTTTATTGAAAACGGCTTTCAGAGCACCCACATAGGCCAGGTGTGCGAGAAACTCGATATAGCGCGCGGTACCGTGTACCAGTACTTTAGAAACAAGAAAGAGATCCTGTACGCCATACTGGAAGACGTGCTTGAAAAGATCGGCGACATTTTCGACCAGGACGACTTCAACGAATTTTTCAAGGGCAATCCGTCGAACGATGCGGTCCTTGATTTTATAAACAAGAGGCTTTCGTCATGCATATCGGTCATGCTAAGCGAGCCGATCGTCATTAAGCTTATCTTCAAGGAGATAGTCGGCGTAGACGAGGACGTGAATGAGCGCGTGGGACAGGCCATAGCGGGCATCCAGAAATATGTAGCCCGTGAAGTGGAGGACCTGATGGCACGCGGGGTTTATAGAAATTCCCTTAATCCCTCGATTACCGCCATGATGATCGTCGGCGGCGTCATGCTGGTGGTTTCAGAGCACGATCGCATGAAGAAAAACGTGCTTGATCCGGGCCTGATGACGAGCATTGCGAAGAATTACCTTCACGGGGTTTTAAAATAACCATGCCTGCGGCCGGGCCGGGGCCATGCGGTACCGGCCTGCCTGACAGCGCAATGCAAAACCCGGTACAACCGGGTTTTATTGTTTGACAAAATTAGGAAAAGCTACAGTT
>JAKJGD010000287.1 GCA_022704585.1 Spirochaetota bacterium
CCCGCCGTTGCCTCTCCCTCGAGCTCGTTGCGGAACTTAAAGCAGCAGTTGTTCCTGATTTCGGTGGCGGTGCAGAGGGCGAAGGCGGGCATGCCCGCGCGGAACCCGTCCCTGTCCGTTGTTATCTGGATTGCTGCGATGAGCATCAGGGTCAGTATGGCGGCCGTTATGGTTTTTCTCATGATCTGGTTTCTCCCGGTGATTGATTTATCTTATTTTCGACGTCTTCGCGCAAAATGATGATTGAATTATCGCTGCCGTTCCCCGGGCGCGGTGCCCGATAATTTCAATTGACAGATAGCCCGGGTTCTTGTATATTCCTGCTTTCGGGCGGCGGGAAGGGGGAATGCCCGTGTATCACGAGTCAGGGGAGGGCTTATGAAACGGCTTGTCATGAGCGCGGCGCTTCTGGCGCTGATGATCCCGTCGATCGCGGGGGCGGCTGATTACAAGATCGTCGTGCTTCCCTTCGACAAGATCAACAGGGAAAAGAACCAGGAGCTCGAGACCCTGTCGGTGGGCATCAGCGAGACCCTGTCCGGGGCCCTCTCGAACGTGAACAACTTCATCGTCATCGATTCGTTCCGCGTGAAAAAATATCTCCTCGGCAATGCCGAGTTCAGCCAGGCGATCGGCGCGGACGAGGATAAGAACATGGAGCGGCTCCGCCGGCTCACCCAGGACAAGCTGAACGGCGACTACATCGTGTACGGCAGCTTTTACACCATCGGCGGGCAGATCAATCTTGACGCGAAATTCGTGAACGTTGACAGCGGGAAGGTGCTCAAGGCCGCGTCGGTGCACGGGACGTACCCCGACCGCATCTTCGACCTGCAGGAGGAGCTCGCCCGGAAGCTGACCGGCGCGATAAACGGCACCGTCAACGAGCGGCAGACGGAGAACATGAACGAGTTCATCAGCTCGACCGCCGATTACGCCGCGTACCAGCTCTACATCCGGGCCAGGGTCGAGCACCTCAAGTACAATTCGCAGGATTACCCGAAAGCGCTGGAGCTCTATAAAAAGGCCGCGGCAAAGGACCCGAAGTTCGCCCTTGCCTGGGCCGGAATGTCGGAGGTGAACTCCCTCTGGGGATACAGCATCAGGTACGCCGGCGGCAACTACAGGCCGAAGCTCGAGCAGGCGGTACGGGACGGCCGGAAGGCGGTCGACCTGGCGCCCCAGCTGTACCAGACCCACCGGGCGCTGAGCCTGGCCTACCTGAACAACGACGACTTTGACAGGGCCCGCGCCGTCATTGAACAGGGGTACGCCCTCAACGCCCGCGACCCCGAGATACTCTTCGTCAAGGCGACCGTGGTGAATTACGGGTACCGGGAGATGGGCAAACCCGGCACCGAATCCAACCGCTTCATCCTGCAGGCCCTCGAGATCAACCCGGAGCTCATAGTGGCGCGGTGGGCGCTCGCGCATTCGCTCGAGCAGCTGGGCAGGGCCGACGAGGCGATGGCGGAATACCGGAAGATCGTGGAGGCGAACCCCGGGCACGCGGCGAGCCTTCACAACATTGCTCTTATCCATTACGGCAAGAAAGACTACCCGAACACGGTCGAGTACGCACAAAAGGCCGTCGCGGCCGAGCCGTCGGTCCCGCAGTATGACTGCACGCTGGGGCTTGGATACTACGGCCGTGGCGACTGGCAGAACGCGGAAAAGGCGTACCGCGCCGCGCTGAAGAAAAAGCCGGATTACATCGACGCGCTCTTCAACCTGGGCGGGGCGCTCTACATGCAGCAGCGGTACCGGGAGGCGCGGGACGCCTACCGCGGCGTGCTTAAATTGAAGCCTGATTATCCGAACGCGGAAACGTGGATGAAGAATTCCGAAGACATGATGAAGGGAGGAAAATGAAATGGGAGAGCGGAGATCCATAAACTCGGGGGCCTCGGAGGACCGCCTCGAGAAGCTGATCAAGGAGCGGCTGCAGCCGGGTGCGGACAAGACGAAAATCGACGAGCGGATATGGGACCTCTTCGGCGAGACCTGGTGCGTCATGTTCACGGACCTCTCCGGCTTTTCCCGGGGCGTGGCCAAGTTCGGCATAATCCATTTCCTCCAGACGATACACGAGTCGGAGCGGATCCTTATCCCGATCATAGAGGACAACGACGGCATCTTATTAAAGGTGGAAGGCGACAGCTTCCTGGTCATCTTCCGCAACGTGCGCAAGGCCATCCAGTGCGCCATTACCATGCAGCGCACGCTCAAGACCTACAACGCGGACAAGGCGGACGAGGAGAAGGTCCTACTCTGCGTCGGGCTCGGGTACGGGAAAATGCTCCGGATCGGCGATTCCGACGTGTTCGGGTCCGAGGTCAACGCGGCGAGCAAGCTCGGCGAGGACACGGCGGACGCGTGGGACATCCTCATAACCCAGGCCGTGTACGAGCGCTCGAAGGAGAGCCGCGGCATAACCTTCGAGGAGCTCCCCGATGCGCCCGCGGGCGCCGAGAAAGCGTACCGGATTATCTATAAGCTGTCATGATGCCGCACGATAAGTCCGCAAGCGCTTGCGGACTTATCGTGGGTGTACGCGGCAGGTGAGGGAATGGCGGAATCTCAGGACATCCTTGTACAAAAAAAGCTCGCGCTCCTGAAGGCCGGCCTGGCCGGCTTCATCGGCTGCCTGGTCCTGTCGTTCTTCTCCATCGTTCTCCAGGTAGTCGTCTCCCTGTGGCAGCTCATCCCGGGGGTCGAGAATACCGGCGCATGGCTCTCTTCTCTCGGCCTGGCGTTCCTGCCGCTCTTTTTCGCCGGCGCGTTCGTCTTCTTCGGCCTTATCATTGCCGCGGCCGTAAAGGAGCCCCGGAACGCGGACATGGGCGCGCTGCTCAAGCCGTCCGCCGGAACGATAGCATCGTACTTCATCGTCGGCGTGCTCCTGAACGTGGCGCCGCTCCTGGCGACGCTAGCCGCTTTTCTGGGCCTCCTGTATTACCGGGGCGGGAGCATTCTCTTCCTGGCCCTTGGCTACTTCGTCATATCCTGCCTGCTCTTCTTTGCGTCAGCGGGCTTTGCCATTGTAAGGAGCGCCCACCGGGAGGCGGGGTCCGGACCGGAGGCCCCGGTGATGAAGGTGCTGCTCGGCGCGCTGCGGCCGGAGGCACTCGGCGACAGGTCGCGGCGGGTCCTGACCCGCATCGAGCGGTTCCTGGGGAGCGGGCTGGGGATCGTGCTGTACCTGCTCTTCACGTCGCGGGACCTGTATGAAGCCGTACGGAGCAAAACGGGCCACGGCTCGGACACGACCTGGTTCGATCTGCTGGCCTCGACGGACGCGGTCCTGGCGTTTTTTTCCCTTTTTATTTTCATCTTCTCGACCCTGTTCGTGATCATATCCATCAAGACCGCGTTTGATGTAAAACCGGATACTGCCGGGCCTGATGGGCCTGCACAGGATGCCTGAGGGGCGGTACCGTTACAGCCAGGAGGATTGCGCCATGAAAAAAAACCTGATCGCGTTGTGCGCGGCGATAACTATCGCCGTGCTGCCGTGCGTGACATCGGCCGGCCCGGCAAAGCCGGCGGAGGACCCGCCGCGCATCGTCGAGATCCGTGCCCTGTACCAGCAGATCGTGAGGGACCGGGACCTTGTCTGCATGATAGCCGACCGCTACGAGCATAATCCCCGGAAGCAGGTCCTGCCGGGCCTCGGCCCGGTGACCTACCATGTGACCGCGTGGCGCTACTTTGAGCATGGCTGGGAGCAGATGAATCCGGGCAGGCCCATGCCGAAGAGCTGGCTGGCGCAGATGGTCTATTCCGACTGCGAGGAGTGCCCCGGCGGCAGGCAGATGTTCGAGTTTCTGTTCGACGATGGCGGCCGCCTCGTCTTTTTCTACCAGTCCGCTCCGAAATCCATGGAGCGGCGATACTACTTCACCGCTGAAAAGCCGGTCCGGGTCGTCGAGGGAAAAGAGATTGTCGACACGATCACCGCCGAGCACAGGTCCGTATCCGACGGGATGATCCTGCGCGCGGCGTATGAGCTGAAGCGCGCGTACATGCCGGACATTTTCATGAAATAGCCAGCGCGGGGTGCCGATGAAGCGTGCCGTGAAATACTGCCTCGGAATTGTAATTATATCGGCTGTCACCGCCGGCG
>JAKJGD010000288.1 GCA_022704585.1 Spirochaetota bacterium
GGGGGAGTTCTACGACTGGATGGACGCCCGTCGGATGGCGAAAGATGCAATTTTAAAGAAGAAGCAGCAGCAGAAAACACACCTCGAGCGTTTCGCTGTCGAGAGGTTTGTCGTGCGGGAGGCCGTCAAGGCCGGGTTTGACAAGAAAGAGGATTTTCAGTTTTTGAGAAAACTCGCAACGAGGAATTTCTATTCCCAGTACCTTGGCAGACAGATGAGCTCGGAGGGATCGTTCAGTGAGAAAGCCGTCAAGGCCAGCATTATCAAGTTTGCGGTAAAGAATTTCAAGATTGTACAGAACAGGCGAGAGAAGCTGACGCCGGCCGAGCTTGAGACGGCCCTTAAAGAGAAAGAGGACAAGGCGCGAACGGTCATCAAGGAGCTTGACGGCGGCCTGGCGTTCGATGAGGCAGCGAAGAAATACTCCGATGATTTTTCCAAGAGAAAGGGCGGCGACATCGGGTTCGTTCTCGAGGGGATGCGCGGCCAGGATTTTTCGAAGGCAGTGTTTGCCGTGAAAAGCGGCACCTACACAAAGGAGCCGGTCAGGGTCGGCAATGCGGTCTATATCATCAAGGCGGAAGAGTCCGTGGAGATCAACGAAGACAATATCGATGATGTCATCGAGGACAAGGCCCAGCAGGCAGGCATGAAGCGCAGGCTGACCTACAACGCGGCCTTGCGGCTCCAGGAAAAGCTCATCAAGGCGAAGGACGTTGAGAATAATACAGAGACAGTGGTTCTGACCAACCCGGCCGCCATTGTGTATAGGCTCGGGAAAACCGAATTTACCGTCGCCGATCTGAACAAGCTGATAGACTTCGTGATGTCGAAGAGAAAGATGATGGGACGCTCCGACATGAAGGTCGAGGACAAGATGAGGCGTGAGCTGGCAAAGAAAATATTAAGGGAAGATGTCATGATGCGCGAAGCCGTCAAGCGGGGCATTGACAAGGAAGAAAAATTCGTGAAAGAGCTGAAGATATTCCTGGATTACAATCTCTCGTCGACATACGAGTCAGACGTCATTCTCGGCGGCATAACGGTAACTCCGCAGGATGTGCAGGATTATTATAACAAGAACAAAGACCGGATGTACACCAGGACCTCAAACGAGGGCGGTAAAAATGTGAAGAAAGTGATCCCGTTCGCAGAGGTGCGGCCGAGCATCGAGCGCAGGCTTCACGATATCAAGCGATCGGATAAGCGGAAGTCCTGGGTCGAGGAACTGCTCAGCAGCAACAAGTTCAAGATTGATGACGACGAACTGGAAGGCAAGTGATTGTGCTGATGATGTGAAAGGCCCCGCAAGGGGCCTTTGTTTTTTTAATTGATGCTGTCCGGATGGGCACTGGCGTAACTGTCGGCAAGGCCGTGGTTTATCTCGCCTTCAACCGATATCTCGGAGAGGGATTCCACGTCAAGACCCAGCTCCTTGGCGGAATCTACGTAAAAATCTATAACCTTTTTTATCCTCCGTACCGCTTCATCCCTGTCGGAACCGTAGCAATTGATGTCAAGCTCGGGGCAATTCGCGATAATTTCGTCATGGCTCTGGATTATTTTAATAGATAATTTCATACAGGGTCCTTTGTACAAGCCGGTATAGAGAAACCATGAGACCGGTAATTACCGCACCGGGATCGTTTGACCGCGGCGCTGACTTTTTTATTATCGTCAAGAATCTCTCCATGCTTAATATTTCGGGAGTATTCTTTAATTTATTCTGCGTGAAAAATAGCGTGATCCGGTAACGGAACTGTTCTTAGAAGCCGTCGGCAGGCATGGGGAATGACGCGTGTATAACGGAGCAGGGCCTTATCAGGATGATGCAGGTATCAGTGCGAGCAAAATCTTGTATTACGGTGAAATCACCGACTTGTGGGAGCAGTCCATCCCCGAAAATTGTTATTAATCGATTTACAACCAAAAAACAAAGATTGTATAATGAAAAAACCTTGACAATGACCCTAATAAAAAAAATGCTGACAAGTGGATAGAGGATGTTAAGTAATTACACAGGGGACTGACTGATAGTAATGGGTGATAGAGGCTTAAGCCGGTCAATCGTTACCTATTCGTCAATGGGCATACAGCTTGCCGCCACGGTAACGCTGTTTATCCTGGGAGGTTATTGGCTCGATACACGCTACGATAGTTCGCCTGTCTTCACGAGCCTCGGAGCATTTCTCGGCATGGCGATCGGATTCTATCATTTAATCAAGGTGCTGAAAAATATCGAGAAAATCGAGAAGCAGGAAAAAGAAAAAAATGCCGGAAATGAGAAAAGAATTAAATGGCTCTGATGAAATTATCTTGATTTTTAACACTCGTTTTTTTAAATGGTCACAGCAAGTGACAAAGGCGGCATGATGGGACGGTGCGATTGATTATCATCGCACCGATGCGGAAGAAAAGAATAACTGAGTAAACAATTGGTGTAGGAGATTTCCCGTGAAACGGATAGTACCGCTTGTTCTTGGAGTTGTTGTAGTTCTCGCATATGTGCTGTTCCTTATATTCATGTTTGCTCCCGGCGGCGCTCATCACGAGACTATGGATGTCGGTGAGCTTGTAAACGGCCACCTTACCGACCATGTCATCACTCCTTCCCATACGAGCCCTGGTGAAAATATTCTCTTTTCGTCCCTCAAATCAATCAATAATGCTATCGCGCATGTCAACGAAGGACCGCTGAGCAAAAAGCTCTTCGGTATTTTTGATATGAGAATCACCAAGTGGGTCATGATGATGTGGCTCGCGGCGTTCCTGATACTCTGCATTTTTATACCCCTTGCGTTCAAGATTAAAAAAGCCGATAAGGGTTCGGAATCACGCTGGGTCAACTGGTGGGAATCGATCATCCAGTGGGTCTTCGAAGAAATGGTAGAGCCGAATTTCGAAGGCAAGTACGCGAGGAGAGCCGTTCCGTATTTCCTGAGTCTTTTCTTCTTTATATTATTCTGTAATTACCTCGGTATGCTGCCCGGCATGGCCACCGCGACCGGTAACCTGGCCGTCACAGGCGGGCTTGCAATACTTACCCTTATCCTGATCATTGCCGTCGGTTTCATCAAGCAGGGCCCCCTCTGGATTTACAAGGGCACTGTGCCGCATGGCGTTCCGTTCATCCTCGGTCTCTGCCTCCTGTGGCCGATAGAGCTCATCGGCCTGCTGATCCGGCCGTTTTCACTGACCGTTCGTCTCTTTGCCAACATGACCGCGGGACACGTTGTCGTACTGATCTTCCTTTTTCTTACCATGATGTTCCAATCATATTTCGTGGGGATCGGCTCTGTCGTGGGAGCATTGATGATATACGCTCTTGAGATGCTCCTGGTTGCCTGGCTGCAGGCCTTCATCTTCACGGTCCTGTCAGCGATGTTTATCGGGTCTTCATTACACGCACATTGATGCGGGGTTTCTCGTTTTGCACATAAGCTAATTCTAGATGAATTAGTTTAAGATAAAGGTGAAAGATTAAGTATTACTAACTAGGAGGAAATGATGGAATATTTAGGTTTATCGTATCTGGGAGCTGGTCTGGGTGCTGGTCTGGTCGTTATCGGCGCGGCAATGGGTATTGGCCGGTTGGCTTCTGGCGCTATCGAAGGTATGGCTCGCCAGCCTGAATTGAGCGGCGACCTGCGGACGGCGATGATCATCGCTGCTGCTCTGATCGAAGGTTTTACGTTCTTCGCTCTGGTTATCACCTTCATGCTCGCCATTCAGAAGCAGCAGACGCCTGTTAACGTTGAGAAGGCCGAACCTGCGGCAGCGGAAGAAGTAAAGAAGTAAAGTAAAACGCATCGTTTTTTGCGATGCGCCTTGCTTCGTAGAGTTTTTATCTCTTTTAGAAGGTAACGTATATGGATTTCTTAAAAGAAGGACTGCTGAGAGTCGATCCGGGTCTTCTCCTGTGGACTGTCATAACGTTTCTGGTTATGATGGGCATTCTATGGAAGGTGGCGTGGAGACCTATCGTCGATGCGATGGATGCCAGGGCTGAAAAAGTCCGCTTTGAAATCGACAACGCTGAACGTACTCGTCAGGAAGCCGAGAAGCTGCTTGCCCAGCATAAAGCGATGATGGACAACTCTCGTAACGAAGCTGCCTAGATCATAG
>JAKJGD010000289.1 GCA_022704585.1 Spirochaetota bacterium
GTCCCCGCCGAACATGCTCATGATAAAATCGGGCATCCATCCGTCATCACTGATCGGGGCCATGTGGTCGGCCCGGAGGTCCGGGTTCCCGTAGGTATCGGTCTGGAGCTCGTACACCACCTTGGACGAAGCATTGATCAGGTACTGGTAGATTGACATCGCCTGGGAGGCAGGCGCCAGCGTATCGTCGTTTCCGGTCAGGATGATGACCGGGCATACGGTCGACCTGATCTTTGTCTTCCAGTCAATCTCGACGATGGTGACAAGGCCCTGCACAAAGGAGGGTATGCCCGCTTTGGCGTCGACGCAGGCATCTGCAAGAACAATGTTTTTCGGCGACCATGCAGCATTGGACCAGGAGACGGCGAGGAGCCCGCCCAGGGAATGACCGTACAGCGTGACATTGTTCCTGTCCGCTATCGCGCCGATCTTCGAGAAGGCGTTGTTTACACCGGCAACCGCGCGGGCAAGGTATTTGTTCTGGTCCGCGTCCGTCATCAGGTCGGAGACCAGGCCCAGCAGCCCGCCCTTGTTGAACTGCGGGTAGATGACGATATAGCCCTGCTTGGCCAGGTGCTCGATATGCGCCATGTAGATATCAGGTGCGATGCAGAGCTGCCCGTGCAGGAATACCACTACCGGCGCGGTGGCGCCGTTTTTCAGCCGGTCCGGGATATAGTACCAGACCCGTGAACCGTCACTGCCGCTGCCGAACACGATTTCCGTGAATCCATTGCAGATGTAATCCTCGCCAGACCCGTACCCGTATGCCGCTTTACCGGGAGGGGTCGGCTCGCTTTTGCCCATCGCGAAAACGTTTACACTGGACAGTATCACCGCCAGCATAAACAAGACTGCCAGAAATCTCGTTTTCATCATAAACCTCCACCGTGGATCTTTGATCAGCTTATCATGCATGATATCGAAATGAAAGATAACGCTGTAACTATTCCGAACTGGCCCGGATAATCACTTACCGGCCGGACGGTTTCGATAAATAAGCACAATAAGGCACCACCATGCAACGCAAAATCACAGATTCTGTATAAATGACAATATTGGACGGGAATTAATTCATTTTTTACGGTATTCGGTAGGAGTCTGCCCGGTGACATGCCTGAAAGCCCGGTTAAAAGTGGACAGGCTGTCAAAGCCGGTGGCAAGGGCCACGTCTATTATTTTGGCCTCCGGGTCCCTGAGGCGCTCGATCGCATCATGCACCCGGAGCTCGTTTATAAAATCGTTGATCTTCTTTCCGGTATATTCCCTGAACTGTCCGCTGAAATAGTTTGGATTCATGCCCACTGCCGCGGCAAGCCCCTCGCGGGAAATGTCAGACGTAAAATTCTCGCCGATGAACGTGATGATACTCTTCAGCTTTTCCTCGGTAGTCACCGTGATGACCTTCTTCCGGATCGTATCGATTTTTTTCTCGCCCACGTGTATCCGGTTATAGAGCGTCTTGAGAGAGAACATCCTCTTCTGATACTCCCTGGACCCCAGCACTGCGAAACCCAGTATGGCAAAGGGCGAGAAGTACGTAACGATAAGAAGCGAATACCTGCTGCCGATCAGGTAAAAAATTATTTCCAGCAGCCCGCCGGCGCTCAACAGGAACACCAGCACCAGGATCGCGATGAACTTGAACCGGTCCGGCCGCATGGCGTTTGTCCGCCAGGCCAGGTATGCAGCGTACGGGACAAAGATGAATATCAACAGCATGCTGTAAACCGGATTGATGTAAAAATTCAGTATAAAGCGGCTTGCGATGAGCACCATCCCCGAAACCACCAGGACCATGAGAAACGCGATCCAGTTGTATTCGTGGAGCTTGATCCGGTAGAGAGACTCGATAATCAGGATGAACAGGATGCCGAAAAGCGGGATAGCGATCATCAGCATTGACGATATCAGGTCGCGCCCGAACAGCTTGTAGGGCGAGAAAATTGTTATGATATACAGGGCGTTGAGGAGCTGCACCAGTATCTCGTACACGAAGAGCCGGTCCGTGCCGTAGAAGATCGAGACCGCGATCATCAGGAGGATGCTCCCTATCAGGAGGAGGAGTATGCCGATAGGCAGCTGGTTGAACATCAGGTCGAGAAAGTTCTTGAGCTTGCGGTACTCGATCTTGGGCTGGATATACACACCGTCGGGGAGCCCGCCGTACTCCATGCCGTATATGCCCAGGTAAATATAAATATTATTCTTCCCCCTCTGCAATATTCCCCTCGGAATGTTAAACCCCTCGGGATACTGCATGTTACCTATCTCCTCGGGCGTTTTTACGTCAATAAGATAGTCATTGATGAATATCTTGTAGGTGTACTGGATTCTCCCGATAGTGATGCCGTAGTATTTTCGGGGATCATCGCGTATGACGAACGTGCCCCTGAGCCAGGCATGCTGGAAATCCCGCCTGGGAGGATAGGGATACTTGAACTTTGAAGGTATCTCCAGCTTCTTCCATCCGCCGCGGTACCGCGCAGCTGCCAGCGAATCCTTCTGCATATACAGGACTTTCCACTCCGTCACCCGTATCGATTCCGGGATAGAGGGAAAGGCGGATATTCCGCCCGGGACCAGCAGGAAGAACGCAACGGCGATGAATAACCACTTTCTCATAACCAGTTCATGATCCCATGGTTTGTAAATTTGACAAGCATAAAATAATACTCCGGGCCCCCGGGGAAGACGTCCGGCATTCGGCTAACGGCGGGTGTATGCATGCCGCACGCATGCCACGCGCAATCACCTGTCGCAGGACCTGCAAACGTTCAGCTTCCGCATCTTCTCCCTGCATTGATCGCAGAGCGCGCCGGTCTCCCGGTCCACCGTGACAATGGTGCCCCTGGCGTCCCCCATGAGACATCGATCGACCGGGCAATGAGGGAGTCCAAAGGTATGCCCCAGCTCATGGTTCACCACCTTGACGAGACGCCGGTGGAACAGGCCCCGGGAAGCGCCGCGTGCGAGACGAAACGTCGAAACCACGCACGCCTGCCCTCCCATGGACCCGAGCCCGAAAATGCCCCAGTCGGCGATGTTACCCTTTGTCGTGGAGATGTCACGACCGGTCAGGCCCAGGACCTTGTCGTAGCTCCCGTAGCGTTCGGAGCCAAGATAGGCGAGCAGCTTCTCCGCCCGGTATCGCGCGTTGGAAGGGTAGTAGGCGGCGGCAGGCAGCCCCACCGGAGGAAGTATCGTTATTTCGAGCCGGTACGCGCCGGCGATCCCCGTTCGCACGCATTCGATCACGTCCCGGTCCAGGGACCCGAACGGCTGTATCGCCAGGCGGAGGTCGGCCTCCCCCCGGACCGTGCATGATACGGCCGCAATCAACGCCGCCCCCAGCGGCAGCAGCGCTTTCCCCGGCCTACTTCTCCCCAGTGCTGAAACGGAGGACCAGTTCATACACCCCCTCGCTCAAATGCTTCTCAATGTCCGGGAACATCTTTTCGAACACATGAAGCATGGGACGGTTTTCTGCGAGGACCTCGGCCGTAAAGCCCAGCAGGCCCTCTCGTTTGGCCAGGAGTATCAGGTACGAAAGAAGCTCGCTCCCCACGCCCCGGTTCTGCATGGTGTCTGCAACCGCGAAGGCCACTTCCGCGACGTGGCTTTTCTCATCCTTGATCATCTGGCCCATGCCGGCGAGCACTTCCCTTCCGCCGGGCTCCAGGATGAACGCCAGGAGCACCAGCTCCTTCGTGTAATCAATCACCACGAAGTCCTGCCGCCGCTCGTGGGGCATATCAAGCCGCGAGGACATGAAGCGGCGCTGGAAGCTCTGGTCAGAGAGGGAGTAGAACAGGTCTTTGACCAGCGTCTCGTCGTTGATGTTCACCGGCCGTATCTTCAGCGTGGTGCCCTGACGGGTCGTCCGTATGGTTTCCACATGCACGGGGTACTCGCCCCGCTTGCCGGGGATGAAGGCCTGGTCCCTGTAGATCAGCTTCAGGCGCTTGGCTTCATCGATGAGCGCGGGCCTGAATTTCGGGTGCGCGATGGCAATGAGGTCCATGGCCCGCTCCCGTATGTTCTTTCCGTGGATGTAGGCGATGCCGTATTCGGTGACGA
>JAKJGD010000290.1 GCA_022704585.1 Spirochaetota bacterium
GGACGTCGGCAAGGCCGAGACCGCGGAGAAAACGCTCCGCGCGGTCCACGGCTTCCAGCCGGTCCCGCGTGATCGGCGTGCCGGCCGGTATGCGCGTGGCCAGGCAGGGATTGGCCGGCCTGTCCCACGCGGGCACGCCCCGCTCTTGTGCCGCGAGCCGTATCTCGGCCTTGGTCAGCCCCGCGTCGCGCAGGGGGCTCAGTATCCCGAGCTCGGCCAGGGCCCGCATGCCGGGCCGGTCATCCGCGCTGTCATCCGCATGGGAGCCTTCCGCCACGCGGGGGATCCCCTCGGCGGCGGCGTATGCCGTGATGGCGCGGAACACGTCCAGCTTGCAGATGTAGCAGCGGTCAGGCGTGTTGGCGATGAGCCGCTCGTTCGCGAACGGATCGACCGCCAGGATCACGTGGCGCACTTTTTCCGACGCGGCGAACGACGCGGCCTCTTCGACCTCGCCGGGGGAAAGGAGCGGCGAGGACACGGTGACCGCGATGGCGCGGTCGCCCCGGCGGTCGTGCGCAACTTTCAGGAGAAAGGCGCTGTCAACGCCGCCGGAAAAGGCGACGGCGATCCTCTCGAAAGAGTCGATCGCGCGGATCAGGTTTATTATTTTTTCTTTCACTATGCAGGTCCGGTGGATCCCGGCGCGGGGGCGCGGCAGCGCCATTCGCAGGGATCATATCTCGACGTCACCCTCGAACAGCTCATTGAAGAAGCGTACCATGTATTTCAATTCATGCAGAAAGCCGGTCACGGAGGTCTTGTTTTCGGCGTGGTCCAGGATCTCCGTTCCCAGGAAATTGGTGTCAATGCCGCTTTTTTCCATGAAATCGGCGAGATTCTTCCCCTCGTAAAAGGGTATGATGTTGTCTGTTTTCGAGTGGAGGATGAAGTACTTGCACCGGCTGCGGTTTTTTGCAAACATGGAGCCGGGGTTGATCGCCTCGAAATCATCGTGGTGAAGCTTGATGATGGCGATATCGTTATAGAGCTTGTCGCCCAGGATTTTTTTCATCTCGCTCCGGTCGGTCACGCCCGGCTTTGACGCGGCGATGGCCTTGCTGATGAGCGCCTTCTCCTGCCGGGAAAAGTGGTCCATGTTCAGGGTGATGGCGAGCTTTACCATGATGTCAATATCCTCTGGATTGAGGAGCTTGTTGTAAAAGGCGAAGAGCACCTTGCCGTCGGAAAAGGGACCCAGCATGAATATCTTTTCAGGATATATCTCGTCCGGGACCCTGTTCAGCGCGACAAGAAGTATGTTCGCGCCGATGCAGGCGCCGAAGGCCCGGTATTGGCCCGGGTAGGTCCGCGCCGTTGCGATGTAGATGTCCGCCATACGGTCGTACGCGCCCCGGAGGGAGCCGCCGGTAATGCTTCCCTCGACCATGGGGATGATCACGTTCATGCCGGTGGCGTCGCAGATGCTCCGGGCGAACCGGTCGATTTTCGGGTGTTTGTACGCGTCCGGCGTGAGGCCGTGCTGGAGCATGAAATATTTTTGCGATACGTGGCCCGGGAAGCGGTAGAGCATGGCCGGCACGTTTTTCCCATTTACATCAAGGAAGACCTCCTGCTTTACGAAACGGGCCGGCTCGCGGAAACCGGTATTGCTCAGGAGGAACCTTACGCCGGGGTCCCGGAGCATGAGCGCGTAACCGACGCCGGCGGATATAACAGCCAGAACGACCAGGCTCGCCAGCACGATGACGGCAGTAATCAGTATCTTTTTTACTTTCATGGGTCGGTCCTTCTGTATTGGGGATGTTCCATACGATCGGTTTAATTTTTCATCGCGAGCGAAGCGCGCCTCGGCTACGCTCGGCAACCGACCGGTCCCTGAGCGCAGTCGAAGGGTGCTTCGTCGCTTTGCTCCTCGCAATGACATTTTAGATCAGCCCGTCATTGCACAGCAGTATCAATCACACCGAAACAGCGGCGCTGTCAAGATTTTTATGGCACTGCTTCAGGCCGGCTGCGCACCGCGGCTGACGAGGTTTTCGAGGATGATCGACCTTACGCGCTCGCGAAGCGCGTCCGTATCGTGCGGCACCATTCTATCGGTCACGATCGGGTCGCCGATGATGATCTCGATGGCGCCCTTTCTGATGTGCAGAGAGCCGCTGGGAAACAGGTTAAAACTGTTAATTATCGTAACGGGCACCAGCGGGAGCTTCGTCGTGATGGAAAAAATGAAGCCCCCTTTCTTGAATGGCTGGAGCAGGCCGTTCCTGGTGCGGCTCCCCTCGCCGAAGAACAGGGCGCTTATGCCGTTCGTGAGCTCCCCGGCCGCGCGGTTTATGGTCTCGATGGCCTGCGTGCTGTCCCCGCGCTCGATCGGGATCATCCTGCCCAGCTTGAAGGCCTGGCCCATGATGGGGATTTTAAGCAGCGATTTTTTTATGACGAACCGGAGGGGCGAGGGGAGCGTGGTGCCGATGGCAAGACCGTCCAGGTTGCTCTGGTGGTTCGAGATAAACACATATGACTTTTTTTTATCGATTTTGTCAAGGCCGGTCACGCGGAGACGGACGCCGTTGGTGAACAGTATGAATTTTGCCCAGACCTGCCCGATGCGGTAGGGGACGCGGCCCGAGCGGTCAACAAGGGCCGCCAGCACTGCGGGTATTCCCAGCAGGAGGGTTGCGAACAGGGCGCTTGTTATCGAGCGGAAGCTCAGGGTAAAACGTTGTATTGATGACAGTTTTCTCGTCACAGCGCGGTACCTCGGGAAGCAGCAGGATCATGCTGATTTAACCCTTACAATGAGCGCAGTAATTTTTAAATTTGTCAATACATCAAACCGAATCGGATATAAATTATTTTTTTAGGATTATTCATATCAATCAATATCAGCCCGACCAGGCTTATTTTTATAAATTGGCAAAAACAACTCACTATTCAGCATAAGAATACCATATGTTCCAATTGTGGCAACCAATATGGGCATATCAAGACATTTCATTATCAATCGTTAATTAAGTATTAATAAAACTGAACCATCGGTTTTTTATTGACATGTTTTTTTATATCTTTTATAATGATGCATATAGTATAAAAGTCTCAGATTCTATTGTGCATTGTATGCCATGGAGCAACGCAAAACCGTTTCATATTTTCAGGTTAACTGCGGGCAGATTGCCTGTTGTGCATTATGCGGTTCCAGAGAATAGAGTTTTGCACTTTATACAAGCACACCGGTAATAAATGATATAAATAGTAATTTTGCTTATAATTCATGTGATTGCCAGCGGTTTGAAATTTATATTGATAACCGTCTGGCCGGTTGCCGGTAATTAATGTGATTCATGCATAAGTAATTTGTGATTAAAAATTAGATGATGTAATCAATGGGAGGATTATCATCATGAGAAGAACATGTGTATCGATTTTTTGCCTGTTGCTGCTGGTCATGACTTCGATCGGATGCTCAAAGGAAAAAGAAGGATCGTTCCAGACGAATGACCCGTCAGCCCCGTTCAATCTCTTTCATTTATTCGACAACTACCCCGCGCTTGACCAGGCCTGGGACAGCGTCCCCGGCAGCACCGGTAACCATAAAATGTATCAGATGATGGCAGCGGACCTGGACGGCACCGCGGAGTTCCTGTTCATCCTGTCCTACCTGCTTGACCGGGCGGACGATCCGGGACTCGGCATGCTCGAGGATATCAAGACCCTGCTGGGCCTCGTTCAAAACGACGACGAGCGTTTCTATGGAAACAACCAGAAGGGCATGACGCCGTATGCCATCAATTCCTTCTATGGCGATGGCAACGCGCCGCAATACCTCAGTGATTTTTACGGCTTCCTGGACGAGATCACCACCGAGGTGAACCTTGCCACGCCGGGCATCGGGCCGAGCGTGATCGGCATTGTCAACAAGGTAACGCCGTATATCCTGTCCAAGTCCGACGACGAGCTCGTTGAATTCATGGAAGGCATGTACATGCCGACCTTCTACGAGCATATCGATTTCAACGAATCTACGCCAGGCTTCGAGGTACGGCTGGCGGAAGGCACCTATACCACCGCCCAGCTTGTGGCGGCCGGCATCTCCGATAACAATATCACC
>JAKJGD010000291.1 GCA_022704585.1 Spirochaetota bacterium
GACCGGAGCAAGGTCGACTATTTATTGAAAAAGCTTTCCGAGACCGACCGTATCGTTGAATCGAAAACGAACGCGAAGGACATGATCAGCTTCACGATACAGCGGGTCCTCCACACGGTAACCGAGGGCTATGATATCGACGAGGGCGACGGGGGCCTTGGAAGCGAGGAACTGGTCGCCAAGAGGTCGCGCTACCTGTACCAGGGCCTCCTGGACGGCGCCCGGTTCAACGGAAAAATTTTAGGGAAGATGGCCGCCGTGCTCGGACGGGACGGGGCCTGACGGGGTGCGCCGGGCTTACACCCCCGAGGGAATGAACGTGTCCCCGGCCCGGAATATCAGCTTGAGGGCGGCCATTGGCTCCGGCCGCGACAGCGTAACCGTGTTGTATACGGATTTTTTCAGGTCATACCCGAAACCCGCCCTGAACCCCACTTCGAAGCTCACGGTGGTTGATTCCCCGGTGTGGAAATTGATGCCGATTACGCCGCCCGCCTTGCTATATATGAAGGTATCGAGGATCCTGCTGTCCTTGTTCGAGAACTCGTAGGAGAGGGCGATCTGCGGACCGGCCCATATCCTCATGGTGCGCGAACGCCACAGGCCGAACCCGAAGGTGCTGGCGCAGGTCATGCGGTTGACGCTGAAGCTCACGTTCCTGAAAAGGTACTCCCTGCGCGCGGTGAAGGTGCCGCATTCGACGCTCAGCCGGTAGTTGAAGATCCGGTTCTTCGCCACCGCGGTGTCTATGACCAGGTCCGTGCCGTTGAGCCGGTACACGAGCATGGCGACGGGCGAGGCGAATTTGATGGTTGGGACCGGCAGCGGGACCGGCAGCAGGCTCGGGACCGGCACTTCCTTTTTTCTCATGCTCACGCCGATCGGCCACGCGGGAGCCGCCAGCGCGGTAAGAGCGGCAATGCAGATGATATATATGAAAAGCTTCCTCATGGTTTAATCACTGTTGTTCCGGGTGAATGGTTGATCGTTATCTGTATGTTATGCCCGGAAAACTTATCCGCGGTAATAGAGCACATATTTAACAATATCGTCAAGTATTTTCGGGGATTGTGAACAAAAAGATTTTCATCATATTCCCGATAGGTCCGCAAGCGCTTGCGGACCTATCGGGTGCGGCCGCCCATCCGGGCGGGACTTATTGCCGCTTTCTGAACTCCTCGTCCAGCGCCGCCTGTATCCGGTCAATGTCCGGCGGCAGGGGGATCGGACGGTTCGCGTACCGGGAGTCGACCTCCCTGAGCGCGCCCTCGTGGTACCCCACCTTGAACTCGGAAAACTTTAGCCCGTGAGCGGTGGAGATAACGATGGTGCGGTCCTTTTTCGAGAGCACCCCCTTCTCCACGAGCTTGATGAGCACGGCCAGCGCGACGCCGGTATGCGGGCAGGAGAACATGCCGGTCCGGTCCGCGAGCGCCGCCGCGTTGGCGAGCTCGTCCTCGCTCGCCTGCTCCACGATCCCGTCGAATTCCTTCAGGGTCCGGATCGCCTTCTCCACCGAGACCGGGTCCCCGATCTGGATCGCGGAGGCGAGGGTCTTCTGCGGGACCACGGGATGGAAGTCCGCGAACCCGTTCAGGTACGAGAGGTAAAGCGGGTTCGCATTCTGCGCCTGGGCCAGAACGATCCGCGGTTTTTTATTGATAAGCCCCAGCTCGAGCATCATGTTGAAGCCGCTGCCCAGCGCGGACACGTTCCCCAGGTTCCCGCCGGGGATGATCACCACGTCGGGCACCTCCCAGTCGAACTGCTGCACCATCTCGACCGAGATGGTCTTCTGCCCCTCGATGCGGAGCGAGTTCATGCTGTTGGCAAGGTAGATGGTGTTGTCCTTCGTGATCTCGCGCACGATGCGCATGCACCCGTCGAAGTCGGTGTCAAGCGAGAGCACGATGGCGTTGTTCGCCATGGGCTGGACGAGCTGGGCGGTCGAGATCTTGTTCGCCGGCAGGAACACGATGGAAGGGATGCCCGCGTACGCGGCGTAGGCCGCCAGGGCCGCCGAGGTGTCGCCGGTCGAGGCGCAGGCCACGGCCTTGATGTTCTTCCCCCGCCGTATCATGTCGTTGACAACGGAGACGAGCACGGTCATGCCCAGGTCCTTGAAGGAGCCGGTGTGGCTGTTGCCGCACATCTTGACCCAGAGGTCGCCCATGCCGAGCATTTCGCCAAAGCGCTTCGCCCAGAAGAGGTTCGTGTTGCCCTCGAACATGGAAACGATGTTCCCGTTGTCGATGCCGGGCACCACCCATTCCTTCTTGCTCCAGATGCCGCTCCCGAAGGGCCACTCGGTGGTCCCGGTCCGGCCGTCGAAGAGGCGCTTCCACTCTTTCGCCGAGGTGCGCCGGAGGAGGTCCGGGTCGTGGTAGACCTCCAGGAGGCTGCCGCATTTCTTGCACTGGTACACCACCTCGTCGAGGGGATACTCCTCGCCGCAACCGGCGATGCACCGGAAAACCGCCCTGTATTCGCTCATTTCCGCTCTCCCGCGCTTAAAGAATCCTCGACCCGCATCAGCATAACGTCGCCGCGGACGAAGTCGAGCCGCCTGATCTCGCCGAGCGCGGCGGACATGCCCGCCTCCTCGGCCTCGTGGGTCATGAAGATGAGGGGGACGTACTCGGCGTGGATCTCCCTCTGGATGACCGATGATATGGATATCTGGTGCCTGCCCAGCACGCCGCCGATCTGCGAAAGGATGCCGGGCCGGTCCTCCGTCTGTATACGGAGGTAATACCGGGACAGGCGCCTGCCCGGCTCGATGAAGAGGGCGGCGCCGTCCGTCACCAGCGACGGTCCGCGCCCCGCCTCCTGGAGGGCGATCTGCGCGATGTCGGCCATCACCGCGGAGGCGGTGGGGCCGGCGCCGGCGCCCTTGCCGGTGAA
Source organism: Spirochaetota bacterium (assembly GCA_022704585.1). Next base: position 2,905 of record JAKJGD010000291.1, read on the forward strand.
GATCACGGGGCCGGTCATGTCGCAGTCGAACATGATCGAGTTGTACTCCTGCCGCACCGAGGCCAGGTGGTGCCCGGCCGGTATCATGGTGGGATGGACCCGCAGGTCGATCCTGCCGTCCACGCTCTTGGCGATGCCCAGCAGTTTTATCACGTAGCCCATGTCGCGGGCGTAGGAGATGTCGATCCTGTTGATCTGGGTGATCCCCTCGATCGGGATGTCCTTAAACGAGATGGCCTTGTTGAAGGCGATCATCGAGAGGAGGGCGATCTTGTGCCCGGCGTCATACCCCTCGATGTCGAAGGTCGGGTCCGCCTCGGCGAAGCCCTTCTCCTGGGCGTCGCGCAGGGCCTCGTCGAAGGGCAGGTCCTGCTCCTGCATGCGGGTGAGGATGTAGTTGGTGGTCCCGTTCAGGATGCCCATGATGGAGCGGACCCGGTTCCCCACCAGGCCGTGCCGCAGCGAGAGGATGCAGGGAATGCCGCCGCCCACGGACGCCTCGAACCCGAGGCGTCCCGAGCCCGGGGACGCGAATATCTCCGCGCCCTCTTCCGCGAGGAGCTTCTTGTTGGCCGTGACCACGCCCTTGCCGGCCGCAAGCGCGGCCAGGACGATGGATTTCGCCGGCTCGATCCCGCCGATCAGCTCCACGACCACGTCGATGTCGGGGTCCGCGACAACCTGTTTCCAGTCGGCCGTCACCGCGGCGCCCTTCGCGCTTTTTTTCACCAGGTCGGTCCGCAGGTCGCATATCGTTTTTATCCCGAACTCCGCGCCGGTGCGTTGCGCGATCATGCCGGCGTTCTGCTCCAGCAGGCGGTACAGGCCGCCTCCCACGGTGCCGTACCCGACAAGGCCGATGCGTATCTTTTTCATGGTCGGTATCCTTCCAGTTGTATCGTATTTGTATGAAATCGCCTGTTCCATTTGTCAATTGTTAATTTGCGGCTATTTATTCTTGACTTTTTATTATTCGGTGCGTATGCATAACGGATCTCAATCACTTCCGGACAAGGCGGTGTAATCATGAAAAAAATTGCGGTGTTAATTATACTGGTGCCGGTCCTGGCGGCCGGCATGGCGTGCAAAAAAGAGAAGAAGGCCGAGCGCTTCGGCATCGTGAACTTCCTGGCGGGCACGGTGACCATTATCGA
>JAKJGD010000292.1 GCA_022704585.1 Spirochaetota bacterium
TTTCGCGCACGCGCGGCGCGGCAAGCTCGGCCAGGTACACGGCAATCGCCAGGGAGAGCGGCACGGCGATGAGGGAAGCCAGGAGCGTCACCGCGATCGAGGCCATGATGAGCGGCAGGACGCCGAACCGGGGATTGCCGCTCGTGGGGTACCACTGCGTGCCGCCGAGGAACTCGCCGGGGCTCACGTTTTTCAGGATCGGCAGGCCCTCGGTGAAAAGAAAGACCGATATCAGCATCAGCAGGAACAGGCATAACATGCCGATGACCAGGAAAAGCCTCTCCACGATAGTTTCAAAGATGATGCTCTTCCTTGTCACCCGCATGTTTGCACTACTGTTTGTTGGCATGACGGTGTTCCGGTTCCCCTTCCAAACTGTCCCCGCCTCGGTGCGCCGTGGACACGGCAGGGCGTCGGCATATCGGCCCTGGTTTGAATGTTCTCATTAAATGTTAAGAAAATATAAAAAATTTGTTAATTAGGGATGTTTTCTCGGCATACGCAATACATGTTATGCCACCATGTCCGCGATGAAGTAAACAAGCGCCGCTATGATTGCCGAAGCGGGTATGGTCAGCACCCAGGCCCATAAGATATTGCCGGCGACACCCCACTTGACAGCCGTGAGCCTGCGCAGGGACCCGACACCCATGATCGCGCCGGTTATCGTGTGGGTCGTGCTCACCGGTATGCCAAAAAAAGATGCTATGAACAGGGTGGTGGCGGCGCTCGTTTCGGCGCAGAAACCGTCTACCGGTTTCAGCTTCGCAATTTTCTGCCCCATGGTCTTGACGATACGCCAGCCGCCGAACATTGTTCCCATCGCTATGGCGCCGTGACAGGAAAGCACGACCCAGAGGGGGATGTGAAACTCTCCTGTCAGGAAGCCTGAGCTGAACAGGAGCCCGGCGATGATGCCCATGGTTTTCTGCGCGTCGTTGCCGCCATGGCCAAGGCTGTAGAGCGCGGCAGACAGGAGCTGGCCCTTGCGGAAAACATGGTCGATCTGGCCGGGGGCCGACCTCCTGAACACGTTGTACACGATAACGCCGATCACCAGTCCCAGGAAAAGTCCCAGCAGGGGCGATACGAAGATGAAAACCACGGTTTTTATTATTCCGGACCAGATAAGGGATTCGCTTCCCGCTTTTACGATGGCCGAGCCGATCAACCCGCCCATGAGGGCGTGGGAGGAGCTCGTGGGCAGGCCGAACCACCATGTGATCAGGTCCCAGATTATCGCGCCGGACAGGGTGGCGAGTATGATCTGGCTGTCCATGATCGATATGTCTATGATTCCCTTTCCGATGGTGCCGGCCACGTGAAGTCCGAAGAACAGGAACGCGACGAAGTTGAAAAATGCCGCCCAGATGACCGCGTAGCGGGGCGAAAGAACCCTCGTGGATACGATGGTTGCTATTGAATTGGCGGAGTCGTGAAACCCGTTGATAAAGTCAAACGCGAGCGCGAGAAAGATGAGGAAAATGACATAAAAATCCATTGATAAATCCTGTTTTTGATAAGGGATTAACTGTTAAGCATGCTGGATATAAGAAGTATAACAACAATATTATTATAAAGAAAATATAAAGAAATTATAAAGATGGTATTTTGAAAATATGAATTTTATAGATTATTGACCCGGCCCGGATCGGGAGGTCAAATCTTCTTTTTCTTATCTTCGCCCAGGGACAACAGCGCTTCCTTGAGCTCCCTGGCGTGACGCGTGCTCTCCAGCCTGCTCATCAGGCTGTAGGCGCAGGGGACCACGAAGAGCGTGAGGATCGTGGATAGGAACACGCCGCCGATGACCACGATGCCCATGGAGCGCGTGGTCTCGGAGCCCGGTCCGAGCGACATCGCCGGCGGTATGGCGGCCGCGATCGTTGCCAGCGAGGTCATCAGGATGGGCCGGAGCCTGACCGGGCAGGCGTCGAGAAGCGCCTCGTGCACCCCCATGCCCCCGCGCCGTCGCTGGTTCGTGAAGTCGACCATCATGATCGAGTTTTTCTTCACTATGCCCATGAGCAGCAGGAGCCCGATCATGCTGTAGATGTTCAGCGAGGTGCCTGTCATCCGCATGAAGAGGAACGCTCCGGTCGCGCTGAAGGGGAGCGCCAGCAGGATGATGATCGGGTGGAGGAAGCTGTTGTACTGGGAGCCCAGTATCATGTAGGCCACCACGATGCCGAGGATGAGGGCGAAGACCAGGCTCTCGAACGATTCCTTGAAGGTCTGCGAGCTCCCGGAGAACTCGACATGGTATCCGGCGGGAAGCACCTTCGCCGCCGTGGCCTCGATAAAATCCAGGATATCGGACTGGGATTTGCCCGGACCGATATTGGCCGAGATGTTGATGGCCCGCTCCCGGTTGTAGCGGTTGATCGTGAGGTATGAGGGCTTTTCGGCAAGGCTGACGACGCTCGAGAGCGGTACCATTTCGCCGTGCATGTTCCGGACCCTGATGCGGCTGATGTCGTTTGCCGCGCGGTTGTAGCGGTCGAGGAGCTTGACGCGCACATCATCGCGCCGGCCCGAGGGATCGGTATACCGGCCCACGCGCAGGCTCCCGACCGAGGCGCTGATGGTGTCGGCGATGGTGGCCACGGCCACGCCACGGGCCGCTGCCCGCGCCCGGTCGGGCGACACCCTGATCTCGGGCATGCCCACCAGGTAGTCGGTGTCCACATCGGTCGCCAGGCCGGATTTGTTCAGCCTGTCCATCATCGTGCCGCTGTACGCGGCGAGCCTGTCCCAGTCGGGCCCCTGCACTGAAAACTGGATGGGGAACCCACGCTTTGCCGCGAAGCCGGCCTGGGAGGGGTCCATGAGCGAGACGTTCTCGATCCCCGGGATTTTCTTTATCTGTTCACGCATGTAGCCCATGATTTCCTGCTGTTTCGGCCGGCGCTTGAACGGCGCCGCGACCGGCCGCTCCCGGTAGTCCTTGAGCGTTACGAACATGGTGCCCTGGTTGACCTGGCCGCCGCCGAACCCTCCGATATTGCCGAAGTATTTTATGACCTCCGGCCGTGATGATGCCAGCTTCTCTATTTTTTGAAAGACGCCGTCCGTGTATTCCATGGAGGAACCGAGGGGCGTGCGTATGGTAATCATGAATATGCCCTGGTCCTGGACCGGCACGAATTCCTTCGTGATTCCCGCCGTCAGGAAGATGGAGAGAACGAACAACGCGAAGGAGACGCCGAGCACGGTCGCCCGGCGTTTGAGGCACCATTCCAGGGCGCCGCGATATGCGGCGGAGACCGAGGCCATGGCGCGGTCCATCAACGCGCCCATCCTCGATTCGCCGCCCCGCGTCAGCATCTGCGAGCACCGCATCGGGGCCAGGGTCAGCGCCTCGATCAGGGAGAGCAGGACCGCGACCGAGATGGCCACGCCGAACTGGAAGAAGAACTTGCCGATGATTCCCTTCATGAACACGACCGGGAGGAATATCGCCAGGATGGCGAGCGAGGTGGCGACCGCCGCCGGGGTGATCTCGCGCGCGCCGACGAGCGCGGCCTTCACCCTGCTCATGCCGTTCTCGAAATGGCGGACGATGTTCTCCATGACCATGATGGCGTCGTCCACCACGATGCCGATGACCAGCGAGAGGGCCAGCAGCGTGAAGGTATTCAGCGTGAATCCCAGGAAGTAGAGAATGATGAAGGAGCCCATGAGCGACGTGGGGATCGCCAGTATGACGTTCAACGCCGAGCTCAGGGAGCCCAGGAAGAGCCAGCACACGATCGAGGTGAGGATGACGGAGAGTATCAGGGTGAACACGAGCTCGTTCGTCGAGTCTTCGATGAACTTCGTGCTGTCGAAGGAGATGCCCATCTTCAGGCCCTTCGGGAGCGTGCCCGACGCGTTGAGGTGCTCGATCCGTTTCTTGACCCCGCGGGCCACCGCGACCGCGTTGGAGCCGCGCTGCTTGATGATGCCGATGCCCACGGCGGGGATCCCGTTGTAGCGGGAGATGCGACGGACGTCGGCCAGGCCCTCCTCGATGCGCGCCACTTCGCCAAGCCTCATGGTTTTCCACACC
>JAKJGD010000293.1 GCA_022704585.1 Spirochaetota bacterium
ATAGACGAGGCGATCGTGGTCATCGGCCTGAAGAACCTCACCGCGATCCTGGCAGCGTCCGCAACGAGGAAGATCCTGGATATGCGGTATCGCAAGTTCGAGGAGGTGTGGGACCACTGCAACCGGGCGGCCTATTACGCCCGCTGCATAGCCCAGGAGAAAGGCTACTCGAAAATTGTGGACAGCGCGTTCATTGCCGGCCTGCTCCATGATATAGGCACCATCGTGCTCCTGTCGATCGACCCGGGCCTCCTGACCCGGATATCGAACATGGTCAAGAACCGGAAGATCAGGACCGCGGCAATGCTTGAGGAGATATCCATCGGCATCAGCCATTCAACCATCGGCGGACTCATCGCGGAACGGTGGAACTTTCCCGAGGAGCTCATTGAGGCCATTCGCTACCACCATGCGCCCCTGGACCCCGTCATCCGCAACCGGGACCTCGTCATGATCACCTACCTCGCAAACCACCTGTGCAGCTTCGAGAACCGGGAGCCGGACCTTCTCTTCTTTGAAACCGAGATACTCGAGAAGTTCGGGATCGGGTCCCGCGAGGCGTTTGATGTCTTTTTCAAAAAGCTTCGGGAACAGTATGACAGCCACGACCAGTTTTTAAAAAAGAGCGCGCCATGAGCAGATATATCGTGAGCATGACGCCGGGCGGCATGCACACGCTGGCTTACCGGAACGGCCGGGAAGTGCGGATCCACTCCGCCTATGACCCGGCGCGCGAGGCCGAGCGTGCGGTTGCAGCCTTCAATACGGGCCGTGCGACGATGATCGCCGTTTCCGGGATCGGGCTCGGCTATCACCTTGCGGCGCTGAAGGCGGCGTTTCCCGGCATCCCGATCCTGGCCGTCGAGCATGACGAGGAAGTGGTTGCCCTTGCGCGCGAGTCCTGCCCGCGGAACCTGGAGGGCGTTATCGTGGTCGTCCCCGGCGCTGACCTGTCCGCGGTGTTCGAGGAACTTGACGTAGCCGGCTTTCGCGGCATCGCGCGCTACGAGCACCGCCCCTCGTACCTTCTCTATCCCGAATACTACGATGCCGTCATGCGCGAGATGGGGCAGTACGCCTCTTCGAAAATGAGCGATCTCCTGACCCGGTTCGAGTTCGAGGAACGGTGGGTGGAGAACATACTGCGCAATATTCCCCGGCTCTTCACCGCGGCCAGGGTCGCCTCGCTCTTCGGCAGATTTTCCGGGTGCCCCGGCATCATCGTGTCCGCGGGCCCGAGTCTCAGGAAGAACGTGCGCGTCCTTGAGCGGATGCGGGACCGCGCCCTCATCGTGGCGGTCGACACGGCGGCGCCCGTGCTCGCCAGGACGGGCGTCTCGCCGCACCTCATCATGACCCTGGACGCCCAGAAGCACAGCATCAGGCATTTCCTGGGACTCGACGGGGGAGGGGCGGCGCTCATAGCGGACATGGTCAGTTATCCGCCGGTGGTCCGCTCGTTCGGCGGGCCGGCGATCATGAGCGCGACGACGAAGTATTACACCGCGGCAGACGGCGCCATGAAGCGCGAGACCACGCCGCTCATGGGCTGGATAGAGAAATACATCGAGCCGATCGGCGACCTGCAGTCCGGGGGCTCCGTCGCGACCAGCGCGTTCGATCTGCTCCTTAACCTCGGCTGCAACCCGATCATTCTGGCCGGTCAGGACCTTGCCTATACCGGGCGGGAGATACACTGCAGCGGCACCCACCATTACAGCGAGTGGCTTCCGCGGACCAACCGGCTCGGGGGGCTGGACTCGATGAACCAGTCTATCATCAGGCGGCGTAAGATTAAATACGTTCCCGCGTACGGCGGAACGGGGAAGGTGATATCCGATTTCGTGTTCGACCTGTACCGCGGCTGGTTCGAGGACTCGGCCGCCAAGGTCAGCGTCCCGGTCATCAACGCAACGGAAGGGGGAGCACGGATCAGGAACACGGAAGAGGCCGCACTCTCCGCCCTTGTCGATCGTCTGCCGTCCCTGAGCCCCGTGCCGGCCGATATACTTGCCCGTGCCCTTGCCGGCGACAGGCGGGAGCGGCCGGACCGGCTTGCGGCTGCCATGAAAGCCGCGATCCGCGACCTGGAAGAGGTCAGCACAGCGGCCGACCGGGCTATGGCAGACCGCGAACAGGCCCCGGCCGTGGAAGAGCTGGTCAACAGGGAAGATACGGCGCTCATTTTACAGCCGTTTTTAAGGAAGGCCCGCACTTTCCTGACCCGCTACAAGGCCGGACAGGAAGAGGCCGAGCGTCTTATGCTGACGGACATCCGATCGGCCGCGGCCCGGCTTATCCCTGCCCTGGCCGCCTGCCTGGAAAAGCTTGGCGCGTAATAGTGCCGGGGGCCATTCCCCCGAGGAAAACGGAAAAAAATTTTAACGCGGAGAACGCAGATCCCCGCCTTCTCCGCGACCTCCGCATTGAAAATGATCAGCTAATTCCCAGTATAAATATGATGTTTCAGGGGCGATTTTTACTGATTTTCGAATGTATACCCGCCCGATAATAACAGTAACGGCACCCTGTGTCCGGGAACTCCATGCCCGGACCGGGGACGGCCACTCCCGCTAAGGATGGACAGGCTCCATGATTAAACGAATTCTTCTCGTCATCGTAATATGCGCATTCGCATTGATCGATTCAACGGCACGCGTCAGCACGCTGCCCCCCGACGCTATCGACTGGACAAAAGGGACCATCGTCACGCACGGTGCCTTCAGGCTTAACATTGACGATCGCGGCATGCCCGTTAACGAGGACGGCTCGGCGAAGATATCCCTCACCGGCGGAAGAGTGGATGCCTACCGGAAGGCCCGGGAGCGCGCCATCCAGGGCATGGTCAGGCTGGTGAAGGACGTCAGGGTCGATGCGGACACGACGCTTTCAGAGCTGCTTGAACGGAGTGACGTGTTCCAGTCGCGGATCGTTGCCATTATCAACGGAAAGATCAGGGCCAGGGGGTTTCCCGTCGACTTCGCCACATCGGGGTGCAGGGCCGAGCTCAGGATCGGCGACCTGCTCCCGGCGGTCCCCTATACCTATCCGGGCGAGGAGTTTCCCGCGCGGATCGATGCGCCGGTCCCGACCGTTTACTCGAGCCTGGTCATAGACACCCGCGGGCTTCCCGTGGAGCCGATGATGCTGCCATCCGTCCTGAACGAAGACGGGCTGGAGGTCTACGGCCGGTTTTTTGTCGATATACGGAATGCCGGCAGATACGGTATTGTCGCCTACGCGCACGGCGAGGACGAGGCGATGAAATACCGCGCCGCCGGCGATCACCCCTTCTACACGGTGGCCCTCAGGGCGGTAAAAGGATGCCCGGTTATCGCCGACAGGGACGTCCGGAAGATATTCAGCAGCCCGCAGACCGTGGAGCAGCTCAGGAAATGCAGGGTCATTTTTATTATTGATAAAAAAGCGAAACAATAGTATATTTGTACAGGGTGCGAAAATGCCACAAATGCCACGGATAAAAATATCTCCTCAATCAATGACGCGGGCCGTATCCGGCCTTGATCGGATGATAAACAGGATCCCGCGCCGCACCCAGCAGACCATTAAAAGCCTGTTTGTACTGCTGGTTCTCGGCGGCTCTGTCGGGGCTTTCATCTGGGGCGCCGTGAAGGGGCGCGAGGCCGCCGAGATCAAGAGCGCGCCGATTGTCAGCTCCACGAACGAAGTGTTCGATGTGGACATCAAGCGCGAGAACGAGGGCGGCAATTTTTCGGCCCTGCTCGACTCGGAAGTGATCAACGAGATGAAGAGCATAGAAGCGGAGAAGATGCGCTTCCCGACAAAGACGAACCTCGAGCCGGAAACAGACCGCGGCATTGTTGAGCCCGATTTCGGCAGGAAGACCAGGGAGTCTACCGAGGTCCGCAACCCCGAGCCCCTGATTGAAGGCGACTACCGGCCCGGGGGCGGACCCGCCGCGGACGTTCGCCCGGTGGAGAAACGGGGCGGCGCTTCGGTCGAGTTGCCCGAAACGGTTGTCGATGCCGAGAAGGGCGGGATCGAGAAGCTCCCGGAACGC
>JAKJGD010000294.1 GCA_022704585.1 Spirochaetota bacterium
TGACGCTGATACAGGTGAACTCGAAACGGGCTGGATTGACCCGGGCCTTAACGGGGGCGTCCAGGCCATTACGGTGCTCGGCGGATTAATCTACGCCGGCGGCTATTTCACCGGGGGAGATTGCGACTACCTCGCCCGGTTCACCGTCAAAGGAGGAAGCCAAGACTGGCAAACAACCGCGGATAACACCGTCTACAGTATTATCCCGGACGGCAAGACACTGTACATGGGCGGCCTGTTTACCGGCCTGGGCCATTTCACGGATGTAAAAGCCCGCTCTTATGTCGGTTCTACGGCCATCAATCCGCAGGCAGCCACATCATGGAACCCCGGCGCGGACAGCCGCGTCAATGACCTTGTCGTGAAGAGAGATGCAGTTTATATAGGAGGAAACTTTACCCATGCGGGTGGAGGCGGCACGGGGGACACTGCCCGGAACTACCTGGCTAAAATCCTGAAGAGCGACGGCAGCGCAGACACAATCTTCGATCCCTCGCCGGACGGAGAAGTGCTCGACCTTGCGTCGGCAGGCGATTACCTGGTGGTGGGCGGCGTTATCACATCCATAGCCGGGTACGGCTTCGTAGGCCTGGCGGTCCTCGACAGGGACACGGGCCGCCCGATCAATGAATGATCGCGGTTATGAGCATACATAAAAAAAGGGCGGCACGTGCCGCCCTTTTTATTTCATTGCCATGAGGACAATGCGATGATACGGATACGCACAGGCTTTCCGGCGCCCTATTTCTCCGCGCCGGCCTCGTTCCTGCGCAGGATCTCCTCCGCGATGATCTTCAGCTTCGGCGAGACTTTCAGCGGAGGCAGCTCGATCTTCTGTTTCGGCGCGGTCTCCTTTCCCAGGAGCTTCCCGAGCGCGAAAGCCATCCGCTCGAAAATTTCCTGCACCTTGTCCTGGCGGTTCACCATCCGGTAGTATTTCAGCGCGTACAGGGGCTGGCGCTTGTCGTAGAACAGATGATCGGCGATCCTGGTCAACCCGTCCCGGTAACCGGTTTTCACGAACAGGGCCGCGGCCTTGTTGATCTCCCCGTTATTGAAGAGCTCGTTGCCGCGCCGTATCAGCTCCACACGCTCCTTGCTGTCCATACGTCCCTCTGTACCAGCCTGATGATATATACTACGATATTGAAATTATCGGAATATGACAAACAAAAAATAAGGCTATTTATCTTTCCCGCCGCCGTGATACACACGCCCCGGTGCCCTATAAATATCTTGACAAATATCTTCGCCCCCATGTTACATTACGGTACGTTAAATACCAGGGGAAACGCGATGTATCCGATATTATTCAGCTATAAATTCATCAACATTGGCAGTTACGGCCTCATGCTCGGCCTTGCCTTTTACCTGGCCTTCCTCCTCACCGAGCGCGAGCTGACCATACGCGGCAAGGACCCGGAGCTGGCGTACAAGCTCCTCCTCGTCATCATCCCGAGCGCCATTATCGGGGCGAAGATCTTTCACATCCTTGAAAACATGGGCGAGTTTCTGCGGGACCCGAAGGGGATGATCTTTTCCGGCGCGGGCCTGTCCGTGTTCGGCGGCTTCATCCTGGCATTTATCCTGTCGATGGTGCTGATACGGAAAAACAAGGAGAGCATATTGGAGATATTCGACCTGACCGTGCCGGCCATGGCGCTCGCGTACGGCATCGGCCGGCTGGGCTGCCACGTGTCGGGCGACGGGTGCTACGGCATCACCACCGCGTCGTTCCTGGGCACGGCATATCCCAACGGCATCGTGCCGACGTCCGCGGAGGTGTTCCCCACATCGCTGTTCGAGTCCTTTTTCGCGTTCCTGGTATTTATTTTCGCGATGAAGATGCGCAAGAGGGAGTGGCCGGCGGGCAAGATCTTCTTTATTTATCTCATACTCAACGGCGCTGCCCGGATGCTGGTGGAGTTCATCAGGCTCAACCCGGTCATGCTTCTCGGCATGACGCAGGCGCAGGTCGTCTCCATTTTTTACATTATCACCGGCGTGCTCGGATGGATACTGGTGGAAAACAGGGCGAGAAAAGCCGCGTAATCACAGCCGGCGGCGGCATGCCCGCCGGCCTGCGCCGCACCCCTAATGCGAGTACTTCTGGGCCTCAAGAAAATCGGCCAGCACTTTGGGCTTGAGGTAACCCATCTCGACGAGTATGATACCCAGCAGTCCGCCCTTGGAGCTCTGTACGCCCAGGGCCTCATTAAGCTGGTTCGGGGTTATTATTCCGTTCTCCATGAGGATTTCACCAAGTCGCTTGGAAGCCATCGTTCCTTCCTTAATAAGAGTAATTGTAAACCGGTACCGGTCACCGACCTCCGTGCTCCGTGTAATGCCTCAGGGCACAGACTGCGCGCATTTCAGTATAATAAGGCAATTCCTTCTTCTTAAAACGAGTATCGGCATTTTCGGTCTCATTTAATCACTGTTTTATGGAAAAAAGCCGCCTGTTGTCCGGGACGGGGGCGGCGGGTTGCGCCTATAAACAAATGAGGCCGGCCCACAGGCCAGCCCCCCGATTGTTGTATGATGGTACGCAGACACTACTTTATATTGTACTTTTTCTTGAATTTTTCCACACGGCCGGCCGTATCGACGATATTCTGCTTCCCGGTATAGAAAGGGTGGCAGTTGGAGCAAATCTCAACGCGAAGGTCTTTCGCGGTCGATTTCGTCTTTATTTCGTTACCGCACGCGCATTTTATTACCGTGTCTTTGTACTCGGGATGTATCTTCGGTTTCATCTGGAACTCCTCTCGCTTATGAATTCATGGCCTTGAAAAACGCTTTATTGTTCTTCGTCGCCTTCATCTTCTCAACGAGCAGCTCCATCGCCTCGGTGGCGCTCATTGATGAAAGTGCCTTTCTCAAGACCCATAGTTTATTCAGCTCTTCCGTGTCAAGCAATAATTCCTCCTTCCGGGTGCCGGACCGGCTTATGTCTATTGCCGGGAATATCCGGCGGTCCACCAGCTTGCGGTCCAGGTGCAGCTCGCTGTTGCCGGTGCCCTTGAACTCCTCGAAAATGACCTCGTCCATCCGGCTTCCGGTGTCGATCAGGGCGGTGGCCAGGATCGTCAGGCTGCCCCCCTCCTCGATGTTCCGGGCCGCGCCGAAGAAGCGCTTCGGCCGGTGCAGGGCGTTCGAGTCGACGCCGCCTGACAGGATCTTGCCGCTGGTCGGCACCACCTGGTTGTAGGCCCGCGCCAGTCGCGTGATGGAGTCAAGAAGAATGACCACGTCCATCTTGTGCTCGACCAGGCGCTTGGCCTTCTCGAGCACCATTTCCGTGACCTGCACGTGCCGGCTTGCGGGCTCGTCGAAGGTCGAGGAGATTACCTCGCCCTTTACCGTGCGCTGCATGTCGGTCACCTCTTCAGGGCGTTCGTCGATAAGCAGGACGATCAGGTATATCTCCGGATGGTTGGTGGTAATGGAGTTCGCTATTTTCTGGAGCAGTATGGTTTTACCGGTGCGGGGCGGCGCGACGATCAGGGCGCGCTGTCCTTTGCCGATCGGGGTCATCAGGTTTACGATCCGCATGTCCACGTTCTCGCCCGTGGTCTCCAGGCTGATGCGCTCCTGGGGATACAGCGGCGTCAGGTTGTCAAACAGGACCCGGTGCTGGAGCTGTTCCGGGTTCTCGAAGTTCACGGCCTCGATCCGGAGGAGCGCGTAAAACCGCTCGTTGTCCTTCGGGGGGCGTATCTGGCCGGCAATGGTATCGCCGGTCTTAAGGCCGAACAGCCTGATCTGCGACGGGGACACATAGATGTCGTCCGGGCCGGGCAGGTAGTTGTAGTTGGGCGAGCGGAGGAACCCGTACCCGTCGGCAAGAATCTCGAGAACGCCGCTGGAGAAGATGAGGCCCTTCTGCTCGGTCTGCGACTTGAGGATCTCGAGGATCAGGTCCTGTTTCTTCAGGCCGTAGATGCGCTCGATCCCCATCTCCTTGGCTATGTTGACGAGATCGGTGATCTTCTTGGTTTTCAGCTCCCCAAGGTCAAGCCAGGTCCCGGAGT
>JAKJGD010000295.1 GCA_022704585.1 Spirochaetota bacterium
CTCATCTATTACATCGTGAAGGACATCAACGCACCGCTGCTCTACATCACCCTCACGCGCGGCGGGAAGCTTCTCAACGCGTTCGGCATCGATAAAAGCAGGGAGCACCCCTCCATCAAGTCGATGCTGGTCGATCACCACCGCGAGGGGAGCGGCCCCATGCGTATTCTCCTGAGCCACCTGCCGGAACAGCGCATCCGTGAAATCGAGGAGATCCTTTTTACCACCGAGCGTCCCGTGCAGGAGCGATTCTACCGGGGCCGGGGCGTCGATTTCCGCTCGGGCGAGATCGAGCTGTGGCCTACCGAGTGCTTCCTCTGCGGCGGACACGGGCTGACCGGCGTGCGGGTGGGCGCGGGCGCGATGAGCACCCTTCCGGGACTCTACGCTGCGGGCGACACCTCGCTGGTCGCGCGGGGGCATCTTACCGGGGCCTTCGTCTTCGGCGAGATCGCGGCCGAGAGCGCGACAGAGCATGCCGCCCGGACGGGCGCGGCCGATATCGACCCCGGGCAGGCGGCCTGCGTCGTCCGCGCAAGGAACGCGCGCATGGCCCAGGGCGCGAACCCCGTGCCGGTGCAGGAATTCGAATACAAGGTCCGTCGCATGATCAACGACTACATCGTCCCGCCCAAGAACGAATACAAGCTCGACCGCGCGCTCTGGTGGATGGACCGTTTCAGGAAGGAATTGTCCGGGCTGGTCAGGGTGCGCACGGTGCACGATCTGTTCAAGGCGTACGAGATCGAGAACATCATCCAGTGCGCCACGCTCTCCGCGGTCGCGTCGAAGGAGCGGAAGGAAAGCCGCTGGGGGATGTGGCACTTCCGCACCGATTATCCCGAGCGCAACGACCGTGAATGGACGAAGCATATCGTGCTCACCCGCGGCGAATCGCCGGAGGACGTCAGGGTCAGCCATGTCAGCGTGGATACGATGGGAGGAGGCGCATGACAGGGAACTTGAACATGCTCGGGGCGCTGACCGACAACATTATCGTCGACAGGGAAAAATGCATCGCCTGCGGGATATGCGCCGAGCGCTGCCCGATGGACAACCTGCGCGTCACGCTGGCACCGTGCCGGCAGCAGTGTCCCCTGGGTGTGAACGCCCAGGGGTACGTGCGGCTCATAGCAACGGGACAGGAGGAGAAAGCGCTCGCCCTGGTGCGGGAGGCGCTTCCCTTCCCCGGCATACTGGGACGTGTCTGCTCGCAGCCCTGCGAAGAGGGCTGCCATCATACGACCGTCGGGAGCCCCGCGCTCTCTATCCGCGCGCTCAAGCGCTACCTGGCGGACCGGTTCGCCGGCACGCCGGCGCCGCTCCCGGCCATGGCGCCGGAATCGGGAAAACGCGTCGCTATAATCGGCGCCGGCCCCGCCGGGCTCATGGCCGCATACGAGCTCAGGACGCGCGGCCACGGCGCCGTGCTCCATGACGCGGCGCCGGAGCCCGGCGGGATGCTGCGCTGGGCGATCCCGGCCTTCAGGCTTCCCACCGATATTCTGAAGAAGGAGCTGGATCTCCTCCGGCGGATGGGTGCCCTGTTCGAATGCGGCCGCACGATCGACACGGACGGCATTGCCGGCATGATAAAGCTGTTCGATGCGGTCATCGTCGCGACCGGGTGCCCGTCACATAAAACGCTCGGCATCAGGGGCGAGGACCTGCCCGGCGTTCATTACGCCCTGCCCTTCCTGAGATCCGCGCGCGGAGAGAACGCGCCGACCGTGGGGAACGAGACCGTCGTGATCGGAGGCGGAAACGCGGCGGTCGACGCGGCACAGACGGCGCTCCGGCTGGGGGCCGCCAGGGTAACGCTCGTGTGCCTCGAGCCTGCTGACCGGATGCCGGCCTTCCCCTGGGCCGTCGAGGGCATGCGCGCTGAAGGCATCACCGTAGTGAACTCACTTGGCCCGGCGCGTTTCCTTGAGCGCGGCGGTCGGCTGGCGGGCGTTGAGTTTGTCTCCTGCACCAGGGTATTCGACGATTCGGGCAGGTTCTGTCCCGTCTTCGATGCGTGTTACACGAAGGTCATCGATGCCGATACGGCGATCGTCGCGGCGGGACAGGAGGCCGATGCCGCTTTCCTGTCCGGGTCGGGAATCGCCGAGGGAGGAAGGATGCTCCTCGATCCGCTCACCCTGCAATCGCGCGAGAGAAAGCTCTTCTGCGCCGGTGACGCGGCGAACGGCCCGTCATCGGTCGTCGCCGCCATGGCCTCGGGGCGCAGTGCGGCGGTGTCGACGGACCGTTTCCTTCGCGGTGACGACCTGCACTACGGACGAACAGACCCCGGCCCATTCGAAACCGATCATGAAATAATCACCGGGACGGAGATCGACCGCAAGCGCATGGTGACGCACCTGGCCCCTCCCGCGGGGAAGGGTGATTTCAGGGAAACGGAGCTATGCCCCTCCGAGGCGGACGCGCGGGAGGAGGCGGGGCGTTGCCTGTCGTGCGGCCAGGCCTTCGGGTGCTTCCGCACCTGCTGGTTCTGCCTCCCCTGCGAGATAGAGTGCCCCCACGAGGCGCTCAGGGTCGAGATACCGTACCTGCTGCGATAAGCGCTGACGACGGACAAGGAGGCGTACACATGAAACTATACACGTTTGAAAAATCATATCGGATGTTCGAAGAAGCACGGGCAATTGTCCCCAACGGGATCTATGGCCCGCGGACCCCGCACTTCCTCACCTACGGCTCGTACCCCTGCTTTTTCACGCACGGCAGGGGATCGCACGTCTGGGACGTGGACGGCAATGAGTATATCGACTACATGTGCTCATTCGGCACCAACGTGCTGGGCATGTGCAACCCGGAGGTGGACGCGGCGGCCGCGGATCAGATGGCGCGCGGGAATTCATTTACCCTTCCCACCGACCGCTGGAACGAGCTTGCCTCCCTCATGGTGCGCCAGGTGGACGGCATGGACTGGACGGCTTTCGGCAAAAACGGCTCCGACGTCACCACCTATGCCACCACGATCGCGCGAAAGCACACCGGCAGGAGGATCATCATCAACCTGAAGGGCGCCTACAACGGCGCGCACTTCTGGTGTTCACACAGCACGGTGGGCGTCCCCGATGAATACCGCGCGCATGTCCTCTCCTTCGCATTCAACGACCTGGATGATCTCGCCGCGCTCCTGGAAAAGCACCGGGGCGATGTTGCGGGGATCATGCTCACGCCCCATCACCATCCGGCCATGGCCGACCAGGCGCTGCCTGCGGACGGGTTTTACGCGGGACTCCAGGAACTCTGCAAAAAGGAGGGCGCCGTTTTTATCATGGATGACATCCGGTGCGGCTTCCGGCTCCACGAGCGCGGCTCGCACCGGTATTACGGCTGCGAGCCCGACCTCGCCTGCTTCGGCAAGGCCATGGCCAACGGCTATCCCATTTCCGCGATAACCGGCAAGGCGTCGCTCAAACCGGCCGCGGAGGCGTGCTATTTCACCGGGACACATTTCTTCGCTGCCGTACCCATGGCGGCGGCGATCGCGACCATCGGCATAATCAACCGCGACGGTATCATCCCGCGCCTGCACAAGCTGGGCACCCAGCTGCGGGACGGGATTACCGCGCAGGCGGCGGAGGCGGGCCTCCTGGTCCGCTACACGGGCCATCCCGTCATGCCCTTCCTGCGCTTCGAGGGCGACACCAATTTTTCTCTTAACAGGTTCTTCTGTGGCGAGGCGGCGCGCCGGGGCATTTTCCTGCACCCGCACCATAACTGGTTCGTGTGCGCGGAACACACCGGGGACGACATCGCAAGGACGCTCGAGGTAACGCGCGAATGCTTCGGGCTCGTGCGCGAAAAAACCGGCGCATAACGCCGGGTACAGGAGGCATACCATGATGAAGCCGGTAATAGACGCGGTAGCGGACACCCTCATTGAGTGTGGCGTCAGGCATACTTTCGGAATCCCCGGGGGCGGCGCCCTCTTTCTCTACGCGGCGCTCGCATCGCGGCAGGACAGGATAACCAGCATCCTGGCGCGGCAGGAAGGCGCAGCGGCAT
>JAKJGD010000296.1 GCA_022704585.1 Spirochaetota bacterium
GCGGAACCCCGCCAGGAGCTCTAAATCCTCGCTCACCGTAATCGGGTTCAATAGACCGAATTTGCTGATCGACTCCATGAGGTCCGATATATCGCCGGTATCGATCCGGATGCGGTTTTTAATCTTAATGTCCTGTATACGTACTTTCACGCTCTTCACCCACTCATTACATATGTCCGAACAGTATCAGAGATATAAGCCGTGATACGAAAAACGCCCCTATAATCAGAAAAAACGGGAGCGACAGGAATACCCCGAGGAACTCTGATTGCCTGACGATTCCTTTATCGTATACTTTTTTCCCGAAGTAGTTAACATGATACCATTTCGGGTCCTTGGCCCGCCTGTACACATTCCTGAATATGGCCACTTTCACGCAGAGCAGCAATATCGTTACGAAGCCCGAAAGCAGCCAGAAAAAATATTTGAGGTTTAACTGCCGTATAAGGTGCGGTTTTGTCAACGCCAATATTATCAGCGCGAGGGCAATCCCCATGTTGAGTGCAACGGTAGCAATGAACCAGAACAGGTATATATTCTGCTTGTTCTTTACATACATGACTATGATGAGTATATGCAGGGCGAACGAAGTCAGCAGGCAGAATAATAGCGTATAGATAATCATAAAACATCCTACAGGTTATAGGAATATTTTCACGAGTGGAAAATGTCAAGAAGATTAAGTCCGGAAGGCTTCCGGTTTATCGGCGAACCGAGCGGAACAGGAGGAATGTCCATCCGGTTCCGCTCAGGGATCATTTCACTTCAAGCTTTGAATCCAGATATTTAACCATCTTTTGCGCCCGGGGATTGGTTGGATCGGCCTCAAGGGCCTTCTCGGCGTACAGCCGCGCCTTTCCCTGGTTTTCATGCCTGTAATAGAGCTCGGCAAGAGAGACAAAGGCGTCCGCGTTCAGGGGATTGATCTCAATGACCTTCAGGAAATAGTCACGGGCGATCTTATCATCCGGATTCGGGGACCGGTAATGAAATACGCCAAGCAGGTAGTTGATCTTCTCTGAAGCCGGGTTAATCCTCAGCGCCTCGCCGCAGTATTTCTTGCCTTCATCCCGGTACTTGTCTTTGAGCTTTTGGGGCAGGAACGACTCGTATACTTCGCGATACCTGACCTGGGCCATGTTCTCCAGGAGCTGGAACTTGTCGCTCTTGTCGTACAACCTGGCCATGTTCCGGTAACTCTCCTGGAACTCCTTGATGGCAAACTGGTCAAGCCCCTGCTTCAGGTATATCATGCCGAGCGCGAGATGCGCTTCCGGATTGTTTTTATCGAGCTTGAGTGCTTCCTTGTATTCCCGTATCGCCTCACCTTCGCCGCCTGTATTGTCATAATAGTCCCCGCGGGCCTTGTATATATACGCGTATTTCGCGTTTTCGTCCTCGGCCTTCTGTATGACCCTGTCGCCGACTGAGCCGAGTCTGAAGTTCCCGTACCCGACAAGCATATCCCCGAAAGAGACGGTTTTAAACACAGTCCTGACCTTCATTTTCGCGACGATAAGATTCTTATCATTGATGACGTACAGTATATTACCTTCGCTGACGCCTTCCCTGTTGTATAGCCTGACCGTTGCCTTGCTTTTCTCCTGCGAGCTCCCGATCAGGTCCTCCTGGTCAAATTCGTCCTTTGAAGAGTACGAAACGATTTTTCCCTTGAGAACCGCGGTCCAGCCTTCCTTGTCAGTCTGACTTGTGAAGACCGTGATACGCTCGAAGCCCTCCTCCATCTTCATGCTGGCGTACGCTGCAGAGGCAGTGATAATCAGGGCCCCTATGATAGCTGTTGTCTTTTTCATTTACTTTAAGAACCTCATCGGGTTTAGGGGATTGACGTATTTGCGCACCTCAAAGTGTACGTGCGCCCCGGTCACCGCACCGGTCATGCCGGAATATGCTATGACATCTCCCCGGCTGACTTCGCTATCCACCGGAGACATGTTTCTGCTGTTGTGGGCATATACCGTGATATACCCGCCCTCATGCCGGATGATGACCACTTTCCCGTAACCGGGCTTCCATCCGTTGAAAATGATCCTTCCGTTTCCGGCCGCGCGTATCGGCGTTCCGACATTCGCGCTGATATCTATACCGCAATGAAAGCGGCGGTCACGGGTGAACGGATCCACCCTGGTACCGAAGCCCGAGGTGATCCGACCCCGTATGGGCCAGGTGAATATCCTTGGGATGGAAGCTACCACTGCCGCGCCCTTCTTCCTGCTATCAGTCCGTGCCGTTACTATCCGGGCATCGCTCTCCCGCACATCGGGGAGAAAGAGCTTCTGCCCGGGCTTCAGGAACCGGCCCGTCAGTCCGTTATGGGCGATGATGTTTTTCCCGGCTATCCGGTATCGTCCGGCAATTCTCGATACGGTATCGCCTCTCAGGACTTTATAGTAGATGCCGCGCCTGCTCGGCACGTTGATGAAGCGTCCCGGTTTCAGTTTGTCCGGATCATCTATGCTGTTGATGCTGATTATCAGGTGCTGGTGTACGCCGAACCGCCGGGCAATGTTCCAGAGGTTGTCATTCTTGCGGATCCTGTACCGGCACAGGTGCCAGCGCCTGTCCTTCGCCTGGAGCCTGTCAAACTCCTTCATTTCATTTTTCGAGATGACCGTTTTGCCCTTCTGCTGCTTCACCCGGTCGTAATCGATGATCGTGTCGTCAAAGGAGTCGTCAATTATTATCCTGCCCTCGCCTTCCGCTTCGTTTTCGGCAACCGGTGTTTCAGAATCCATCTCTATACCATGGATGATGATGGCATCCTCCAGTTTAACCGCTTCGTCGACCCCGGAATCCGAAGCAAGGCCTGCATATAATACCAGGGAAATCCCGCCCAATACGCAAACAACAATTCCAATGAAAACATACTTTTTCATGTTTTAAAAATCGGTATAATATCCCTGTTTCTTTATAGTTAAGTGAGTATTTCAGAGGTTTTAAGGCCTGTAATTGCTATTTTCGTGCGTGTTGAACTGCCAGGTAAATCTATAATGAGTGGGAAAAAGCTTCTTTCAGGAGGAGGCAAGCTGAAGTGCCTCCTCCTGAAATAAAGCGGGATTGTGTCATTCAAAGCCATTGGTCAGGCGAAAGGGTTTTCTCCAGTCGCCCGCACCATTATTTCTTGTCCGGCTCGTTCTTGTCAAAGGCCATGAGGACCATCACCTGGAGCTCATGGTTGCCCTTGTTATTCGACCTGTAATATAATTTATGCGCTGCTTTCGTCCGGTCCGCATCTATACCATAGGCATAATCCACGAAAAACGGCAGCAGGTTGCCCAGGAGCAGGGAGAACGAGCAGGATACGCTCGTATAGAACCTGCGCGGATACTGCTGGACAAGATCCTGCCGGGTGACCGCTCCGCGCCCGATGCCGATAACCTCGTTCGTAATGGGCATGTAGAGCACGTTGAAACCCGGCTGTATGCGGGCGTCCCAGAAGGGGATCGGCAGGCCGATCTGCAGGCGTGATATCACATAGAAATTATGGAAGAACTCGGCGCAGAAATATCCGGGCATGATTGCATAATCTGCCTGGTAATACCCGATCTGCTCAGCGTTGTTCCTGTCCACTCCGGTGAATAACCCGCCGTAGATGTCAAACTGGAGATTGATGTCATGCTTGAAGTTGTAATAACCGCCGGCGCTGAAATAAAGCGGTGCGTGTCCTTGATGTTAGATTTGTACCAGACGCCTTTCGTAGATATATTCCCGGCCCCGGGATAGAGTGGTGCCTAGGTATCATTGATTTTTTCCCTGGTCCCAAGGCGGTCATAATCATACCAGGTTCCATACCCGATCCTTCGCGCGTAATGATACTCCACGCGGAACAGATAGCCGTGCCGCACCCGCGTGAGGCTCTTTTCCTCAAGGTCGCTCAGCTGCAGCTCGATCCAGGGCTTGAGCTGCCAGTGGCGGTGCGGCATGTTGACGTACTTGTTCTCGTTCGGGGTGAGGATCGGGAACCGGTAGAAATGATAGGAAGAGT
>JAKJGD010000297.1 GCA_022704585.1 Spirochaetota bacterium
CTATCTGGACATCAGCGCGCACATAACGGCTTTTTGCACATGGAGCCGGTTTTCCGCCTCGTCGAACACGATGGAGCGGCCCGAGTCGAGCACGTCCCCGTCGATCTCCTCGTTGCGGTGCGCGGGCAGGCAGTGCATCACCTTGGAGTCGGCCCGCCCCTTGTTCAGCAGCTCTTTCGTGATCTTGTACTTCGCAAGCACCTTTTTCTTGGCCGCCGCCTTCTTTTCCTCGCCCATGCTGATCCAGACGTCGGTGTAGATGTAGTTTGCGTTTTTGACCGCCGCTTCCGGGTCCCTGGTTATCAGCACGGTGGAACCTGATTTCGCCGCGGTCTTCCGCGCGTCGTCAACCACGTACGAATCGGGCTCGTACTGGCGCGGGCAGGCGATCGTGATGTTCGCGCCGAGTATGGCGGCGCATTGTATCAGCGAATTGGCCACGTTGTTCCCGTCGCCCACGTAGGCCAGGGTAACACCCTTGAATTTTGTCTCCCGCTCGTAGATCGTGAAGAAGTCGGCGAGCGCCTGGCACGGGTGGTGCTCGTCGCTGAGCCCGTTGATGACCGGCACGGTGGCGCTCTTCGCCAGCTCGATCACGTTGTCGTGCGAGAAGGTCCGAATCATGATGCCGTCCACGTAGCGGGAGAGCACTTTCGCCGTGTCGACGATCGTCTCCCCGCGGCGGAGCTGTATGTCGTTCCCGTCCAGGAAGAGGGCGTGCCCGCCCAGCTGGGTGACCCCGGTCTCGAACGAGACTCGTGTCCGGGTGGAGCTTTTCTCGAATATCATGGCCAGCGATTTTTTCCTGAGAAAGTCCGGGTGCTTCCCGCGGGACGCGTCCCGCTTCAGGCCGGCCGCGAGGCGGAATATGTCCATGATCTCGTTCCGGTCAAGGTCGCTCACCGTGACCAGGCTCCTGGTTTTCAGCTTGGGAATGTTCACTGTTGCTTCTCCTCCAGGAATATTCCTTCCAGGATCTTCATGCCCGCTTTCGCAATTGTGGGCGGGATGTTGAGCGGAGGCATTATCCTGATTACCGTGTCGGCCGTGCAGTTTATCACCAGCCCCTTCTCAAGGGCCCGGACGACCAGCGGCGTGCCGGGGCGGTCAAGCTCGATGCCGATGTGAAGCCCCATGCCGCGCACGTCCTTTATGAAGCCGAATTGCTTCTTCATGCGGGCGAGTTCCCCGAGGATGAAGGCGCTCGCCGCGCGCGTGTTCCTGAGAAAGCTTTTAGCCGCCATCTGCCTCAGCACGGCCGCGACCGCGGCACAGGCCAGGTGGTTGCCGCCGAAGGTGGTGCCGTGCACTCCCCGCGGGAAGAACTCGGGAAGGAAGTTTTTCGCGTGGATGGCGCCGACCGGGACGCCGCCGCCCAGGCCCTTGGCCATGGTAAGGATGTCCGGCACGACGCCGTAGTGCTGGTAGGCGAACATGACGCCGGTCCTGCCGACGCCGGTCTGCACCTCGTCAACGATGGTCAGGACCGCGTTCTTGCCGCAGAGGTGGAATATCTCCTTCACGAAGTCCTGCTCCGCGATCTGGATGCCGCCCTCGCCCTGGATGAGCTCGATCATGACTGCGCAGATGTCCCGGCCCTTCTTCATCTCTTTGGCGAACGCCTTCGTGTCGTTGAAGGGCAGGTAGGTGAAGCCCGGCAGGAGCGGGCCAAACCCATCGTGGATTTTCTTCTGGGCGGTCGCCGACATGCCGCCGTAGGTCCGGCCGTGAAACGAGTTCGTGAAGCTGATGATCCGGTACTTGTTCTTCCCCTGGCTCAGACCGTACCGGCGCGCCAGCTTTATGGCCGCCTCGTTCGCCTCGGTGCCGCTGTTGACGAAGAGCGTCTTGCCGGGAAACGATGCCGCGGTCAGGAGCGCCGCCGCCTCGATCTGCTCCCTGTTGTAGTACCAGTTGGAGGTGTGGAGGACGCTGTCGACCTGGCGGTGGAGCGCCTTCGAGAGGGCCCTGTTGCGGTGGCCGAGGCTCGATACGGCGATCCCGGAAAAGAAATCGATGTATTTCCTGTTGTCCTGGTCGAAGAGGCAGCTGTCCTCGCCCCGCACGAAGCAGACCGGCATGCGGTCCCCGTAGTTCTGGAAGAGGTGTGCCTTGTCGTCGGCCATGATTTTTTTCAGTTTTGCTGAGCCCATGTCGCGTTTCCCGGTATCCGAAAAGTATTTTCTGCCGCCAAAAAAAATAAATCGGGGACGATCCCGATTCCTTTGAAACATACGCAAAAATAAAACGTAACGTGTATGCTAAATTAATATCCGCTTACGTCAAGAAATTAATGGGAAAAGTAAAAAAAATGGGCGCGTTTCCGGGCTGTCGGGGCATGCAATTATCCTTCCGTTGGGTTCGCGGAGCGGCTCCGGCATGGCTATTCATCGCTGGTGAGGCGGTAGCCCACTCCCGGTTCCGTGATCAGCAGGCGGGGACTGGCCGGGTCCTGTTCAATTTTTCTCCTGAGCTGGAGAACATACACGCGGAGGTAGCTCGTGTCCGGCTGGGAATCCGGACCCCACAGCTCATGAATGATCTGGGCATGGGTCACTACTTTCCCCGCATGGCGCGCAAGAAAGCGCAGAAGCGCGTATTCGGTCGGTGTAAGCCTGAGCTCCTCTCCGTTTCTGGTGACTATCCTCCGGGCAAAGTCGATCGTAATGCCGCCCGTGCTGAATACACCGTCAGATGAATCAGGCAGGCTGAGACGAAGGGCGGCCCTCATGCGCGCCAGGAGCTCTCCCATGCCGAAGGGCTTGGTTACATAATCGTTGGCGCCGGCATCCAGAAGGTCTACCTTGTCCTGCTCGGAGTTCTTAACGGTTAAAACGATGACCGGCGTCTGCGACCATTCGCGCAGTTCCCTGAGGGCTTCAAGGCCGCTCATGTCCGGAAGCCCCAGGTCGAGTATCACCAGGTCGGGCCGCACCATGGCGACCTGCTGGAGCCCTTCCCGGGCGGTGGTAGCATCGTGCACCTGGTAGCCGTGCGCGTCAAGAGTGAGCCTCAGGAGCCGACGGATCTGCGGCTCGTCGTCAATGATGAGTATCACCGGTCCTTCGTTCATGCGGACATGCCTCCTTTCCGATCCGATGCCGGCTGGAGCGGAAGCGTGATAATGAATTCTGCGCCGCCTTCGCGGCGATTGCCTGCGCGTATGCTCCCGCCGTGCACCTCCACGATCCCTCTGCAGATGGACAGGCCTATCCCCGTGCCTCCCGGAGAGGTCTTCGATCCGCGATGAAACTTGTCGAAGATAAGGGGGATGTCGGCCGGGTCGAGTCCGGGGCCCGTGTCCTGAACGGCAATGACCGCAACGTCTTCCGTCCGTGATGCTGTCAGGCGAATCTCCGAGCCTGGCGGGGTGTAATTCACGGCGTTGTAGACCAGGTTGCAGAGCACCTGTTCCATTAGTGAAAAGTCTACCGGGACGAGGGGCATATCATCCGGTATGCTGATGCGTACCTGGTGGCCGGTGAGCTCGTTTTCAAGACGCCGGAGTACAACGCTTGCCAGGTCCCCGATATCATGGAGCTGGATGTTCGGCTTCAGCATGCCCGACTCGAGCCGGCTCATGTCCAGGAGGTTTTCCACGAGCCGGTTGAGGCGTTCACTTGCCCTGTTTATTTCAAGGGCAAGCTCCCTGCGGGTCTCAGGCCTGGTCTCGATCGCATCGTCGAGAAGGCCGCTTGAAGCGCCCGTTATCGTGGTCAGGGGCGTGCGTATCTCGTGGGATATGGAATTCAGCAGGATTTTATACAACCGCTCCGATTCGGTAGCCAGGAGGGCCTTCTGGTTTACCTTCGACAGGTTTTCCCGCTCGATCCTGGTCGCAAGCTGGGAGATGACGCTCTTCAGCAGGTCTTCCTGGTCCGGGGTAAACCCGGCGCCGGACCGGGGCGCGATACCCATCACTCCCACCACGGTCCCCGGCGCGATAAGGGGCAGGTAATGCGCATCCGCGTTCGGGAGGGTGTTGGTGTAGAGG